>JAUHYK010000121.1 GCA_030426465.1 Alphaproteobacteria bacterium | reverse complement strand
GTCGATTTGATGGCTGCCGCGTCCGAGCCGCAGTGCTCTTCCGTCAGTGCAAAACTCAGAGCGATTTCGCCCGACGCAACCCCTGGCAAGAGCCGTTCTTTTTGCGCCGGTGTTCCGTATTCAGCTATGGAAAGAACGCTGCCGCCCCAGGTGAGCATCAACGCCGCCGTCGAGGGACAGCCCCAGGCGAGTGTTTCAACGACGTCAACTGCCGTGCGCGCATCAACATCCAATCCGCCGTAAAGCTTCGGGACAGTCAGGCCGCAAATTCCAGTCTCGATCAGGGCTACAAGCCCCTCTTCCGGATAGCGTTCGTTCTGATCGACATCTTCAGCGTTTGGACGAAGGACGTCTCTGGCAATCTCGCGCGCTTTTTCAACGATATTCTGGTCGGTCACAATTTTTCTTAGTCCCTACATCGCTTCACTGAGCGATATGCCGATGACAAGTTCAAGGTGGCCGCCGGGCAAATCGCGATGCCGATAGGCTTCCGCCCCCGCCGCGGCGCAGCAATTCGTCATCGCGCAGTCGATATATGCTCCGCCACAGGGCGTACGTCCGGCCCTCGCTTCGACTTTACGGCATCCGAGCGGTAATTTGCAGAGGCTTTGACGCTGTCGGAGAGTTTCCATGCATTTCATCCCGCCTGATGCCGCCGCCCATGCTGAAGCCGCCAAATCGTTGCCAAAGCCGAAACTGATGATCGGCGCGAAGGCGCTGGAGCATGGGGCTGAGGGCTCTTTTGAACATATAAACACAACGACCGGCCAAGCGCAGGGACAAGTGCCGCTGGCAGGCGCCGCCGATGTCGTCAACGCCGTCGCGGCGGCCCGCGCCGCTCTGCCGGTTTGGCGGGACATGAAGCCTTATCGGCGGCGGCAGATACTTGACCGTTTGGCGGACCTCGTTGAACGGCATGAAGAACGCTTCAGAAAAATAGCCATTGTCGAGAATGGCATCCCGGCGCTGACCATGACATCTGGCATGTGGCCGCGCATTGTAGGCTGGACCCGTTACTATGCCGGCTGGGCAGATAAGATAGACGGCCTTGTGACTAGCACCTGGCCGAATGATCATTTTGAATACACTGTTCCAGAACCGTACGGCGTTGTCGCGCATATCATAACCTGGAATGCGCCGATGCTGTCGCTGGCCATGAAAATCCCGCCATGCCTTGCGGCGGGCAACACAGTGGTGATTAAACCGGCGGAGTTCACTCCTTATTCGGCGCAGCTTTTTACCGAACTTGCTTTGGAGGCGGGCGTGCCGGCGGGTGTAATCAACGTTGTTCCCGGCGGCGTATCGGCCGGAGAGGCATTGGTTCGCCACCCGGACGTGGATAAAATTTCTTTTACGGGCGGACCAGTCGGGGCGCGCGCCATTATGCGCTCTGCTGCAGATACGTTGAAGCCGCTTGTTTTCGAATTAGGCGGCAAATCCGCAAATGTCGTTTTCCCCGACATCGATGTCGCTTCCGTCGCTGCGTACAGTGTTGGATTCGGTTTCAGCAATAGCGGGCAGGGCTGCGCCTTGCCGACACGCATTATGATCCATGAAGACATCTATGATGCCTTCATCGAGACCGCTCTCGCTGTCGTCGAACACCTTTCCTATGGCGACCCCATGAACGAACAGGTGATCGTCGGCCCTATGGTCAATGCAGCGGCGCGTCAGCGCGTCCAGAGCATGATCGATGAAGCGCGCGAGAACCAGGTTGGCGAGTTTCTGTCCGGTGGCGAGGCTATGGAGGGCGACGGCAATTTCATCACGCCTACGCTGATTTCAAACGCTGATCCTCATTCCGCGATCGCCCAAAAGGAAGTCTTCGGCCCCGTATTATGCGCCTTCAAGTTCAAGACGGAGGACGAAGCCGTCGAACTGGCGAATGCGACGGAGTACGGGCTTTCGGCTTATGTTCAGACAAACGACTTGAATGTTGCGCAACGCATGGTGCGCCGCCTCGAAGCGGGGACTGTTTACGTGAATGAAGCGGGCCCCGCCTATCATGCAAACTCGCCATTTGGCGGCCTCGGTATTTCAGGGTTTGGCCGTGAGGGCGGCAAAGCCGGTCTTGAGGAATTCATCAGGATCAAAGGTGTTGGTATGAGCATTCGCTCCTGATCCCAGGAGAATCTGTGCAAACTAGATTAATTGAACTCTCATAGGTGCATGCTCAGGCGACCAATCAATCTTCTTCCAACTCAAAGCTTTCTTTATTAGCTGCGCAGTGCGGACAGATCCAATCATCTGGGAGATCTTCCCATGCAGTCCCTGGCTCAATACCTTGTGTTGCGTCGCCCGCTTCGGGATCGTAAGTATAACCGCAGTTCATGCACATCCATTGCTTCATTCAACTCACGCCTTATCAAACTTGACATATAGGTGTTCAGGGCTGCGCAACACGTAGCCGATGATTTGCGGCGGCGGCATGTCCGGATCCAAACGAAGATTATTCAAATTATCAAGAATCGCCTCCATCGCGCGAGTCATCTCAACTCGCGCCAAGTGCTGGCCGACACAAATGTGAGGGCCGCCAGCAAAAGACAAATGGCGCACAGTGCGTTCGCGGTTGATGTCAAACTTATTGGGGTTTTCAAATTTAGTCGGATCGCGGTTTGCCGACCCCAGGCAAACATCGACGATCGACCCTTCTGGGATAAGAACGCCGTCTATCTCCGTGTCTTTCTGGCAGTACCGGAAGGTCGTGGTTACCGGCCCATCCCATCGTAGCGCTTCCTCAATCGCACGCGGCAACAGTGTTCGGTCGCGCCTGACAATCTCATAAAGATCGGGTTCATTGAGGAGACAGGTCAACAAGATGCTAGTTGCGCGGTAAGTCGTGTCACCGCCCGCGTTAACAAGTTGCCGCAAGAATGCGATAAGCACGTCGTCATCCAGATATTGCCCGTCAACCTCGACCGTCGCGAGATGGCTTACGAGATCATCACCCGGGTTGGCGCGGCGCTGCGCCAGTAATGCGGCGAAGAACGTTCCCAATTTCCGGGTCGCCTCCGGTCCTTGCGGATGACCCGCGGAAGACAGCAACTGCGCAACCGCTAGCTTATGAAATCGCTCAGCCTGGTCCGGGTCCAGCAAGAGCATGGAATAAATGATCTGGAATGGAAAATGATGGGTGTATTCGGTAATAAGATCCGCTTCACCGCGATCGATAAACTTACTCATCAACCGGTCAACGACAGGCGCGACCAGAGAGTCGCCCCAGCGCGCTACAACCTTGGGCAAAAATGCTTTTTGAAGCACCTTCCGGAAGCGCTCGTGCTCCGCCCCGTCCATGACTGTTACGGTTCGGCCAAATGATTTCCCGAGGCTGTGCTGGAACGCCTCCTTGTTCGTAAACGTTTCGCCGTCCATGAGCACCCGGTTGCACGCATCATAGCCCAAGACAGCGTAGTGACTGAGCGGGCTCATTTCGACGTCAGGCTCATCGCTAAAGAGCCCGTGCAATTCTAGCTTATGAATGGAACCTTGCCGTCTTAGACGCTCCAGCAGAGGATAGGGATCCGGATGGTTGCCTCGCATTGCCCTTTCGACCGCAAACGCGTCGAAATCCGGCTGATCAAGGTCCTCCAGCGGCTGTAATGCGCTTGCTGCCATCGTCGTCTGCTCCATCCGGCGGGTTTAACGAGTTGTGTAGTAACCACTACACTGCATCAATCCCTGCCGAAGGGAATTGAGATGGATCAACGTAACGCCTGGCGTGCATCGCATCGGCGATAAAGCGCACCTTTGATGGCCGAACCACCAAGATCTCTGTGGCGCGGCCCGAATTTTCTTTGCGAAAAACAGCGGGATAACGACCCCATGTCTTAGGGCTCTTTGACCGCACTGCGGTGACGGATTTGCGGTGCATCGATGCCCCGGCGAATAATGCCCAGGGCAGGCTTCCCGCAGAATTACTAATGAGCAAGCCCGATGATGGCGAACGCCCGCCAGTCCAATAGAGAGACTGAGATGACCGACAGGCTACTCGATACCAATTCCATCATCGCATCAGCTGAGATCGCCTCCGGTGCGACCGGCCTCATGAATGATGGGTTACGCGGGCGTGTCGACAATTTGCTGGCTCAGTTTCGCGCCAGCGAAGAGAAATTCACGAAAGACCAGAAGGCCGCAGCGCGTCGGCAAGTCGTAAAGCTGCTTGCCAGACGATTGAACATCGAACGCGATCTAAGGAAACATCCTGAAATCCTGAATGAAGAAATATCCGATCCAATTTTCATCATTGGTTTTGCACGCACAGGAACCTCTATCCAACAGGCTCTCTTTGATGCGGACCCAGCGAACGAAGGCGTGCGCGCCTGGCAGGTGCACGAGCCATCGCCGCCGCCGGGCGAGACCGCTGTGACCGGCGAACGAAAACGCGCCGCGGGCGACGTGGTCCGGCATTTTGTGGAGACCTGCCCCGGCATCATGACGCTTCACCCATACTGGGACAACGCGGAAAACACGCTTATCGAAGATGAAGAAATCTGGACTCTCGACTTTTGGGATAACTACCCCGTCGTCCTTTGCGATGCGCCAACACTCGCGATTCGAGAGGGAAGCGCTGACCTGGAGGGCGCCTACCGGTGGCTGAAAACATTTCTTCAGCACCAACAATGGAAGCGCCCTCGGAGACGTTGGGTGCTCAAGGGCATTGAACATCAACGCCACCTATCGACTCTTTTCAAAGTCTTTCCCGGCGCGCGCGTGCTGTTTCCGCATCGTGAACCGGAATCCTTTCTGCCGTCCAATTTGGCGATCGCAGCCGTCGTCTATGATGCGATTACGCTGGGTGCGCTCGATCGCCCAACGCTTGCAGCTGGATACCTCGCGGATTTTCGTCAGCGCCTGGAGGCAGTGATGAACGATCCAGCCATGGATGACCACCGAGTAAAGCACATGAAGTTTGAAGCGTTCATCGCCGACCCCGTCGGCGCAATGCGGCAATGTTATCAAGATTGGGGGTTCACCTGGTCATCGGAGACAGAAAACGCCATGAGAACCTGGCTTGACGATCCTTCCAACAATTCCGACCGGTACGGACGCCACAAATATGCGTTTGAGCCATTTGCGGTGAATTGGGCGCAACAAAGCGTAGCATTCGAACCTTACCGTCAGCGCTATCTGACGAATTAATCGCCCATAAGGCGTAACACTGGCAACCCACCCGAAGAGGAACAACAATGTCCGTACCGGAGTGGATTAAAACGGATAGCTATTTTCTTTCGCGCCACAACCCTGTCGCGACCGCTGATCAGGTTTGGGTTGAAAAAACCGCGCTGCGACTTTGGGAGCGCGATGACATTCAGCAGGCGATCAAACAGGCGCGCTTCTTGTGGGTGACAGTTTCGGAACGGGCAAGCCACGCAGCAAAAACCCGCTTGGACGACTTTATTCCAGAATACGCGATGAACTATGTCATCAAAGCAGTAGCGAGCGACGCCAATCACCCGCGCGTCGGCCATAACTGGATGATGGCCCACGAATGGTTCGGCCACAAAATGCGCGGCGCGCGCATGGGCGGCGACAATCAAGACAACGTCTACCACATGGTCGGCATCGAACATGGCGGCGCTTATCGCATCGACGGCAGTCGGCTAAACCAGGGCCCGGCTGACACGACCTGGACTATTGTCGCCAATTCCGGAACGTCAATGACGCTGGCAAGCCTTGATAATGAAGACCTTGTAGTGAAGGAAGATGGCAACTTTACCGTTACCATCGATGACCAGCCAGCAAATGGCCGGCCTAATCATCTACAAACACAACGCGGCGCGCTTTTCCTTTTCGTCCGCGACTCGATTGGCGATTGGGCCTCAGAACGCGCAAACACCATTCGCGTGAAGCGCCTCAACCCATCACCAGAGCCGCCGCTCAGCGACGATGAAATGGCCTTCCGGGCTATCGACTGGATGCTTCGGGATGTGCCGCTCTACTTTTGGTTCACTTATCTGTCGCATGGAAAAGAATACAATCGAGTTACAGGCCCCCACCCGTCTGGCGCTGTCGGCGGATTAAGATCGCAATATGGCGGCTACGCAACGGTTTCGCTGGCTGATGACGAAGCGTTCGTCGTTACATTGAATTCCGGCAACGCAGCTTTCCGCGATGTGTTCGTTCATGATTGGTGGCACTTGAGTATCGAGCCTGACCAGCGCACCAGCTCCTTTAACAATTCCCAGATGGCGCCTGATGATGACGGCAATTTCACTTTCGTGATTTCGCCTGAAGACCCTGGCATTCACAACTGGCTGGATACAGGCGGTCTGCGGGAGGTGATCTTCATATTGCGCTTTCAGGGCGTGCCGCGCGCAACGCCGGAGGGGCAGCTCCCGAGATTAATCAGCGAGAAGATCGTAAAGCGTGATCAGCTAGACCTTGAGGCGCAAGGCGCCAAGCGGATCACTCCTGACGAACGGGTTAGCCAGCTGCGCGCCCGCAAGAAAAGCTATGACCTACGGCACATGGTGTAAGCCACCCAACCGGCCGCACCTCAAAATTTTTGCGCACTCCAGCAGCGTTTGACAACCAAAGGACACAGATCATGCAATACCTTCTGAAAGTCACAAGCAAAGCAATCCAGGGACGCGAGGGTGAGTATAACCAGTGGTACGACAACACGCATATACATGATGTGCTTTCCCTCCCCGGGTTTAATGCGTGCCAACGTTTTCAAAGCCTGACGCCAGACGATGATGGCCGCACCGTTTTTACCGCAGTATATGAAGTTGAAACCGACAATCCGGAGGCGCTGCTGCAATCTTTGTTTGCTGCAACGCCAACTATGACGCTGACAGATTCTATAGACACCGAAAGTGTGGGTTTTGAGTTTCTCCTGCCAATGGGCGAAAAACAAGCAAGCTCGCGCTAAACATGCGCAGTGGGAACTTTGGTCGGATGATTAGGCCAACAGTTCCGATCAGGCTTAGCTGCTCAGTTCCTCGTCACTAGCATGCGCCGGAGAGCGAATTCTGCGTCTCGCGAAACTGAGATTCTGTCAGCATTCCAATAATATGTTCAGGTTTAAATCGTTTCCCGCTCATTCTCTTCTCCTTCGAGTTACGAATTAAGCCAGCTTCTCTCCCTCACGCCGGACCAATTTTTCAAACCTAGGTCGCCGCTTTTTGGGAGGGCAAAGAAAGCGGCCATGGTCAGGAAGGGGGCGCTGAGGGGCTTCAGGTCTATCTAGAATGGAAAATGATTTCGCTCGCTTACTTTTTGGCGGGGGCCATGAGCGTACCCGCTTTGACGACGACACCCGCGAACCTTGGTGAAGATCAAGCTACTCCGCCTTGGTGGGGATGAAATGTCGTACAAGGGTTGGCCGGCGCTTGCTGCACACGGCTTGTCGCTCAACTCCGGCGCACGGTTCCGATTTGACCAGGGGAATGCGCCGGTAGCAAAAGAATGATAAGGAATGTCGCCCAGTCGCCTTGAGTAGCTCTTGTGAAAACTGTTCAGCTGGCGCCCGTCGAAATACCGATTTTGGACTCGAGGCATTCGTACGATGCCGAAGGCGAGTGGCCGCCCATCTGAATTTTCGCCAGGCGATCTGTGAGCCTCATCCCATTTTTTGGCGCCCCCCAAGTCACAATCGTGGGAGAGCCAAGTCTGAGAAGAGATTTTACGACATACATTCATTCATCCGCCCATTATATCATGAGTATGATGACGGCGATCGGGCGCTTTTTTTTACTTTATATCTCTATACTTAGTTGAGCTCACGTCGCTCTTGAGGCGTCCGACGTAACGAAAAATGCAGATAGGGCTGAGAAGTACGCGCCAACGCGGAGCGGCGGCCAGTTGTTCCCTCTCCTTTCTTGTTGCAGGCGTCTCAAGTGTGAAGTGACCAGACCGCTTACCGAACACGGCCTCAAAAAGCCCGGAGACATAAGATGAAAATCTTCGTGCCCGTGAAACGCGTGATCGACTACAACGTCAAAGTGCGCGTGAAATCGGACCAGACCGGCGTCGACCTCGCCAACGTGAAAATGTCCATGAATCCGTTCGACGAAATCGCCGTCGAGGAAGCGGTTCGCCTGAAGGAAGCCGGCACGGCGGAAGAGATCGTCGCGATCTCCATCGGCCCCGAAAAAGCCCAGGACCAGTTGCGCCAGGCGCTCGCCATGGGCGCGGACCGGGCGATCCTGATCAAGACGGACGAAACGGTCGAACCCCTCGCCGTCGCGAAACTCCTCAAGAAAGTGGTCGAGGAAGAAAGCCCGCAGCTCGTCATTCTCGGCAAGCAGGCGATCGACGACGATTCCAATCAGACCGGCCAGATGCTGGCGGCGCTGCTCGGCTGGTCGCAGGGCACATTCGCCTCGGAAGTGAAGATCGACGGCGGCAAGGCCAATGTCACCCGCGAGATTGACGGCGGCTTGCAGACCATCTCGATCAACCTGCCTGCCATTGTCACCACCGACCTTCGCCTTAATGAGCCGCGCTATGCGTCGCTGCCGAACATCATGAAGGCGAAGAAGAAACCGCTCGATGTGAAAGAGGTCGGCGATTATGGCGTCGATATTGCGCCGCGGCTTCAGACGGTGAAAGTCACCGAGCCGCCGAAACGCGAAGCCGGCGTCAAAGTCGCCGATGT
>JAUHYK010000120.1 GCA_030426465.1 Alphaproteobacteria bacterium | reverse complement strand
AGCGACTTGACAGGTTTACCCTTCCAAAGCTCGCTGCGGTCCACCAGCACCAGCTGGCGGCGGCTCGGCGTCGTCGGTTTGAATTTTCTCAAAGCCATTGGATTAAACCTGCCTTAAAGTCCGGTCGTCACGTCGATGGAGTGACCTTCTTCGAGGGTCACGACCGCTTTTTTCACTGTCGAACGCGTATAGCCGCGCCCTTTGAACTGCTTGTTCTTGCCTTTGATGCGCAGCGTATTCACGGCCTTCACCTTGACCTTGAACAGCGCCTCAACAGCTTCCTTGATCTCCGGCTTGGTCGCCGTGAGAGGTGTCTGGAACACAACCTGATTGTTTTCCGACGCGATCGTTGATTTCTCAGTGATCACCGGCGCAATCAGCGTGTTGTAATGGGCCTCTACGGCCCCGGTTACGGGTTTCTTACTCATTTGAGGCGCTCCTCCAGACCTTCAACGGCCGCCTTCGTGAGGATCAGCTTGTCCTTGCGCAGAATGTCATAAACATTCGCGCCGATGACCGGCAGCATGTCGATGCCAGCGAGGTTGCGCGTGGCGAGGCCGAAATTCTCATCAACCGATGCGTCAACGATCAACGCGCTGGCGATGTCCATTTTCGCAAAGGCTTCAACCAGCGTTTTGGTTTTGGCGTCAGCGAGCTTGGCTTCGTCGATAACGATCAGCGATCCCTCAGCCGCTTTCGCGGAAAGAGCATGCTTCAGCGCAAGACGGCGCACTTTTTTCGGTAGGTCGATCGCATGGCTGCGTACGCGAGGCCCATGGGCCTTGCCGCCGCCGCGGAATTGCGGCGCTGCGCGGTTACCATGACGGGCGCCGCCGCCGCCTTTTTGGCGGCCGAATTTCTTCGAGGTGGCTTTGACTTCGCCGCGTTCTTTCGCTTTGTGCGTGCCTTGCTGGCGTTTGGCCAGTTGATAGACAACGCAGCGGTGAAGAATGTCTGCACGCGGCTCGAGACCGAAGATCGCGTCATCGAGATCGATGGACCCGGCCTTCTTGCTGTCAATGCTGAGGACGTCGGTTTTCATTATTCGTCCCCTTCTTTCTGTTCTGTTTCGTCAGCGGACGGCACGCCTTCAGCGCCGGCACCGGATTCTTGTTCTTTCAACGCAGCCGCCTGTTGAGCCCGCGCTTCTTCCGCGGCGGCCTTGGCCGCAGCTTCTTCTTCAGCCGCCGCTTGCGCAGCCGCCTCTTCAGCCTGGCGAGCAGCTTCCCTTGCGGCCGATCTCAGCGCCGCCGGCAGAATTGCATTTTCAGAGGCCGGTTTTTTCACCGCATCCTTGATCAGAACCCAGCCGCCTTTCGGGCCCGGCACCGCGCCTTTGATCAGGATCAAACCGCGATCGGCATCCGTTTTCACGACCTGAAGATTTTGCGTGGTCACACGCGCCGCGCCATAATGACCGGCCATCTTCTTGCCTTTGAAGACTTTGCCCGGATCCTGACACTGGCCCGTAGAACCATGCGACCGGTGCGAGATCGACACGCCGTGCGTGGCGCGCAAGCCGCCGAAATTCCAGCGTTTCATGGCGCCGGCGAAGCCTTTACCGATGGAAGTGCCGGTCACGTCGACATACTGACCTTCGAAATAATGATCGGCGATGATCTCTTCACCCACCTCGATCATGTTTTCTTCGGAGACGCGGAACTCTACGACTTTCGCCTTCGGCTCAACATTGGCTTTGGCGAACTGGCCGCGCTCAGCTTTGGTCGTGCGTTTGGCTTTTTTCGCGCCAGCGCCAAGCTGCACCGCAGTGTAGCCGTTTTTATCAGCCGTGCGCTGACCCACAACCTGACAGTTTTCAAGCTGCATCACCGTCACCGGAAGGTGTTCACCCTCCGCGGAGAAAATGCGGGTCATCCCGACTTTCTTTGCAATTAGTCCCGTGCGCATTTCAAATGCTCCTTAAGCGCCCAGCTTGATTTCGACATCGACGCCAGCCGAGAGGTCGAGTTTCATAAGCGCATCCACCGTTTGCGGCGTCGGATCGACGATATCGAGCATGCGCTTATGAGTGCGCATCTCGAATTGCTCACGGCTCTTCTTATCAATATGCGGCGAACGGTTGACCGTGTAACGCTCGATACGCGTCGGCAGCGGGATAGGCCCGCGCACATTCGCGCCCGTACGTTTCGCCGTGTTCACGATTTCCAACGTCGAAGCGTCGAGCACGCGATGATCAAACGCTTTAAGCCTGATGCGGATATTCTGTTGCATGGTTCTTACGCTTCGTTCTTTGAAAAATTCAGGTTCATATCTTTAGAGTCGAAAGCGCGGACCGGTTCAGGGCCGGTCCGCGCAATATTGCCGCTTACTACTCGATGATTTTCGAGACGATGCCTGCGCCAACCGTACGACCGCCTTCACGGATAGCGAAGCGCAGGCGCTCTTCCATGGCGATCGGCTGGATCAGCTCGACGTCGATCGTCACGTTGTCGCCCGGCATCACCATTTCCGTGCCTTCCGGCAGCGTCACGACACCAGTAACGTCGGTCGTGCGGAAGTAGAACTGCGGGCGGTAGTTCGTGAAGAACGGCGTGTGACGGCCGCCTTCTTCCTTCGTCAGGATGTAGGCTTCAGCAACGAATTTCGTGTGCGGGGTCACTGAACCCGGCTTGCAGAGCACCTGGCCGCGTTCAACGGCGTCACGCTCGATGCCGCGGAGGAGAACGCCGACATTGTCGCCTGCTTCACCGCGATCAAGAAGCTTGCGGAACATTTCAACGCCCGTGCAAGTGGTTTTCTTCGTGTCTTTGATGCCGATGATTTCGAGTTCGTCGCCAACATTGACAACGCCGCGCTCAACACGACCGGTGACAACAGTGCCGCGGCCGGAGATCGAGAACACGTCTTCGATTGGCAACAGGAACGGCTGATCAACCGGACGCTCAGGCGTCGGGATGTAGCTGTCGACAGCTTCCATCAGCGCTTTGATGGAGTTTTCGCCGATTTCCGGGTCACGGCCTTCAAGAGCAGCAAGCGCCGAGCCTTTGATGATCGGAATATCGTCGCCCGGGAATTCGTAAGACGAAAGAAGTTCGCGAACTTCCATTTCGACGAGCTCGAGGAGCTCTTCGTCGTCAACCTGGTCGACTTTGTTGAGGTAAACAACGATAGCCGGAACGCCAACCTGACGAGCAAGCAGAATGTGCTCGCGGGTCTGCGGCATAGGGCCGTCCGCTGCGTTCACAACGAGGATCGCGCCATCCATCTGAGCCGCGCCAGTGATCATGTTTTTCACATAGTCAGCGTGACCTGGGCAGTCGACGTGTGCGTAGTGACGGTTTTCCGTTTCATACTCAACGTGCGCGGTCGAGATCGTGATCCCGCGAGCCTTTTCTTCCGGCGCCGCATCAATCTGGTCATACGCCTTGAAGTCACCAAAATATTTGGTGATCGCAGCCGTCAGGGTCGTCTTACCATGGTCAACGTGACCAATAGTTCCGACGTTAGCGTGCGGTTTTGTACGTTCAAACTTTGCCTTCGACATTTCACTTCTCTCCGTCTTCTTTGACGTCTGTCTTTAAACCTAATCGCCCGGGGTCTTCGTTCTGGCGGGCGGCCTTCTCTGAATTGGCTAGCCAGCCAGCTTCGCCTTCACTTCCTCTTCAACCGCTTTCGGCACGCGCTCATAGTGATCGAACTGCATCGTGTACTGAGCGCGACCCTGGGTCGCCGAGCGAAGATTGTTCACATAACCAAACATGTTAGCGAGCGGCACCATCGCGTGAACGACGTTGGCGTTGCCGCGCATTTCCTGCTCCTGGATCTGCCCGCGCCGCGAATTGAGGTCGCCAATCACCGTGCCGGTATATTCTTCCGGCGTGACGACTTCGACTTTCATGACCGGCTCCAGAAGCGCGAGACCTAGCGCCGGCTTGTTTTCGCGGAACGCAGCACGCGCCGCGATTTCGAACGCCAGCACAGAAGAGTCGACGTCGTGGAACGCGCCGTCATAAAGCTCGATCTTGAAATCGAGGATCGGGAAGCCAACGAGAAGACCCGTTTCACGGATCGAGTTGATGCCCTTTTCAACGCCCGGGATGTATTCCTTCGGGATCGAGCCGCCAACGATCTGGCTTTCGAATTCATAACCAGCGCCAGGCTCCTGCGGAATAACGCGGAACTTGATGCGAGCGAACTGACCTGAACCACCCGACTGTTTCTTGTGCGTATAGTCGATGTCGGCTTCTTTCGCGAGCGCTTCGCGGTAGGCCACCTGCGGCGCACCGACATTGGCCTCCACCTTGAATTCGCGCTTCATGCGATCAACCAGGATGTCGAGGTGAAGCTCGCCCATGCCTTTAATGATCGTCTGGCCGGACTCTTCGTCAGTCGAAACGCGGAAGGACGGATCTTCGGCCGCGAGACGTTGCAGCGCGAGGCCCATTTTTTCCTGGTCGGCTTTGGTCTTCGGCTCAACAGCAAGCTCGATCACCGGCTCCGGGAATTCCATGCGCTCAAGCACAACCGGCTTGGCCGGATCGCAAAGCGTGTCGCCCGTCGTCGTATCTTTCAGACCCACAACAGCGATAATGTCGCCGGCGAACGCCTCTTTGATTTCTTCACGGCTGTTGGAATGCATTTGCAGCATCCGGCCAGCGCGCTCTTTTTTGCCTTTAACCGTGTTCATCAATTGGGAGCCAGCCTCGAGCTTGCCCGAATAGATACGGCAGAAAGTGAGCGAGCCCACAAACGGGTCGTTCATCACCTTGAAGGCGAGCATGGACAGCGGCTCATCGTCAGACGATTTACGCGTCACTTCGGTGTCAGTGTCAGGCAACACACCCTTGATCGCCGGGACTTCGACAGGGCTCGGCAGGAAGTCGACCACAGCGTCAAGCATCGGCTGAACGCCCTTGTTCTTGAAGGCGGAGCCACAAAGAACCGGGTGGAATTCAACCTTACAGGTGCCCTGACGGATGAGGCGCTTGATGGTGGCCTCGTCCGGCTCATTGCCTTCGAGATAGGCTTCCATTGCCTCTTCGTCGATCTCGACAACCGTCTCGATCATTTTCTCGCGGTATTCTTTAGCTTTCTCGACGAGGTCCGCCGGAATCTCTTCGTCATGAAAGGCGGCGCCGAGGCTTTCCTCTTCCCAGATGACGGCTTTCATGCGGATAAGATCGACAATGCCCTGGAAGTTGTTTTCCGCACCAATCGGCAGCTGGAGAATAACCGTCTTCGCGGCAAGGCGTTTGTGGATCGTATCTACGGAGTAATAGAAGTCAGCGCCGATCTTATCCATCTTGTTGATGAAGAAGATGCGCGGCACTTTGTATTTGTCGCCTTGACGCCAGACCGTTTCCGTCTGCGGCTCAACACCAGCGTTTGCGTCGAGAAGCGCAACAGCGCCGTCAAGAACACGGAGCGAACGCTCAACTTCAATCGTGAAGTCAACGTGGCCTGGGGTGTCGATAATGTTCAGGCGCTTGTCTTTCCAGGAACATGTCGTCGCGGCGGACGTAATCGTGATACCGCGCTCCTGCTCCTGCTCCATCCAGTCCATCGTCGCGGCGCCGTCATGGACTTCGCCGATCTTGTGGGACTTGCCGGTGTAATAAAGGACACGCTCGGTCGTCGTCGTCTTGCCCGCATCGATGTGGGCCATGATGCCGAAGTTCCGGTAGTCTTCAATTTTATGCGTGCGCGCCATGACTGCGGGCCCTTACTCTTTCAATTCCGTTACCAGCGATAATGCGAGAATGCGCGGTTGGCTTCAGCCATCCGGTGCGTATCTTCGCGCTTCTTAACCGCCGCGCCCCGGTTCTGTGAGGCGTCCATTAATTCGTTCGAAAGCTTGTCGACCATGGTGGTCTCATTGCGCGAACGAGCCGCGTTAATGATCCAGCGCATAGCGAGAGCCAGTTTGCGATCCGGGCGAACTTCGACCGGAACCTGATATGTCGCGCCGCCGACCCGGCGTGAGCGAACTTCAATCGCCGGCGTCACATTCTCAAGCGCTTCCTTGAAGAGCTCGACCGGCGGACGGCGCAGCTTGGCTTCAATCTTGTCAAATGCTCCGTAGACGATTTTTTCGGCAGCCGGCTTTTTGCCGTCAATCATGACATAGTTCATAAACTTCGAAACGGTCTTGTCGCCGAACTTCGGGTCCGGATGAACGACGCGTTTTTCTGCGCGGTGACGACGTGACATCTCTTAAATCCTTACTTCGGCCGCTTGGCGCCGTATTTCGAACGACGCTGCTTGCGATCTTTGACGCCCTGCGTATCGAGCACGCCGCGGATGATGTGGTAGCGAACGCCGGGAAGGTCTTTCACACGGCCGCCGCGGATCAGCACCACCGAGTGCTCCTGAAGGTTGTGGCCTTCGCCGGGGATGTAGCCGATCACCTCATGACCGTTGGTCAGGCGGATCTTTGCAACCTTACGAAGCGCCGAGTTCGGCTTCTTCGGCGTCGTTGTGTAAACGCGTGTGCAAACGCCGCGCTTTTGAGGATTGCCCTCAAGCGCCGGCACTTTGTTGATTGCGCGTTTCGGCTTCCGCGGCTTGCGGATAAGTTGTTGTATCGTCGGCATCCGTTTCCGTCTCTCCGGCTTTGGCCTTTACAGCTCGCGGGGCTTCTCGCGGGCGCTGACCCAAATCCTTCGCGACATGGACGGGATTATCCATGACGCAAACGAGCGGAGCCCCGTCAGGCGGAACGCCGCTCAATAAACCTATACTGTCATCAGCTAAAAGCGGCTGCGTTTCAGTGTCTTTCCCGAGGTGGAAAAGAGCTGACGGCCAGCCATTCAGCGGCGCGAGACATAACGGCGCGAGTCGGGTGGGTCAATACGTGTTTACAAAAATAAAAGACGTTTTCGCTGGTTTTTTCAGGCCAGCGCTTCCCCGGCCGTGGCCGCGTCCTTGCAGGCGGTTATGACAACCGAAAAATGACCGGAAATCAAGGCGACAATGGTCCAAGTTGCAATTGGCGGAAACGACTTAAAAGAATCATGGATAAGAGTGAAACGGCGGAACAGCCGGATCGAGGAGGCAGAAAGTTGCGTATCGCCATCGTTCAATATGGGGTCTTCCACGACCGGTTTGAGGCGCTGAAGGCCGGCGCGCCGGAGACATATTACGCTCAACGCTATTCAGTGGATTTTGTCGCCTCCCTCGCCGATCGCTGCGAATTTCTAGGCGTTTGCGGCGTTCTTGGAGATAAAACAGAGGAAGTCGCGCTTTCGGAGCGTCTCCATTCGGCCTGCATCCCGACAATCAAGGGCGGCGCAATGGATTCGCCTTCGATTATCCAGCTCCTTGAAAAATGGCGCCCGGACCGGCTGATTCTCCAGGCTCCCGACCGCCCACTTCTGAGATGGGCGTTAAGAAACAGGGTCGACACCCTGCCCCTCCTTGCAGACAGCTTTGAACAAAAGGCGTTCAAAAAGCAGGTTCAGGCGTTTCTCCTCGGCCGACTTCTCAACAACCGCGCTTTCCGCGCCGTCGGAAATCATAATGTGCCGTCTTGCCTCTCGTTGAAGCGGATCGGGATCGATGCAGCGAAAACCTATCCATGGGACTGGCCCCACGAAGTGAGGCCTGAAGCCAACCCGGTGAAATCCCTGCCGGACGGGCCCGCTCAGCTTGTTTATGTGGGCACTGTCGCAGAAGCAAAGGGCGTCGCGGAATGCATTGAGGCTGCGCGAATCCTTAAAACTGAAGGCGTCGATTTTAATATGACGATCATCGGCGGCGGCGGTTTTTTGGAAGGAGCCCAGGCGCTGATCACCCGTCATGAGTTATCGGACTGGGTCCGGCTGACGGGCAGGCTTTCCCATGATCAGGTTTTTGAGACATTAAAAAGCGCGACCCTTTCCATGGCGCCAAGCTGGCACGCCTATCCGGAGGGACTGCCGATGACGATCTATGAGGCGCTAGCGACCCGAACCCCCCTCGCCTTGTCCGACCACCCGATGTTCCAGCTATATTTCAAAGACACACCAGCAGCCCGCATGGCCCCGGAACGCAATCCCGCCGCCCTCGCCGCCGCCATCAAGGCCCTGATTACAGATAAGGACGCTTACGCCGCCGCCTCAGAAGCGACGGGCGATCTCTGGAACCAGGTCAAATGCGACCTGACCTGGGGGAGCTTGATTAAAGCATGGCTGGGTGAAGATGGCGCAACACTGGAGAGCATTCGCGGGGAAAGCCTCGAAGCCCGGCTCGCGCAGCTCAGTTAGCGCAATTTACCGGCTCCGGTCAGAATGAAATTGCCGGAAAACCGTAAAATAAAAAACGGCGGCCCTTGGGCCGCCGTTTTTGTTGTAATCGGATCGGAGCTTATTCCGCCGCGTCTGCCGGTTGCTCGGCGCCATCTTCTGATGGAGCGTCTTCCGCAGGAGCAGCACTGTCCTCGGGGGCCGCAAGCTGCGGCGCTCTTGATGCTTCGGCGCGTTTCTGGCGCTCTTCGAGAAGCAGATCGTCACGGCGTTCCGCTTCAACCTGGTGCTTGGACATGGCCCCGCCGGTGCCGGCCGGGATCAGACGGCCGACAATGACGTTTTCCTTCAGGCCCTCGAGCGTGTCGATCTTGCCGTTAACGGCCGCATCGGTGAGGACGCGAGTCGTTTCCTGGAAAGACGCCGCCGAGATAAAGGAGCGCGTTTGCAGCGAAGCTTTGGTGATGCCAAGGAG
>JAUHYK010000119.1 GCA_030426465.1 Alphaproteobacteria bacterium | reverse complement strand
TCGTCTATCTCGGTTATGGCGAGATGGGCCCGGCCTCTTTCGATGCACCGTCAGAGCTGGCGATTGCGGCGTTCCCCTGGGGCGCCTATCTCGGCGAAGAGGGTTTAAAGAACGGCATCGACGTCGCCTTCTCAAGCTGGCGGCGCAACGCGCCCGGCACAACGCCGTCAGGCGTCAAGGCCGGCGGCAACTACCTGTCGAGCCGTCTTGTGTCGCAGGAAGCCAAGCTCTCCGGTTTCGCCGAAGGTCTGGGCCTCGCCCATGACGGCACGGTGTCAGAAGGCGCGGGCGAAAATATTTTCGTGGTGCTGAACGGCAAGATCTATACGCCGACCGCGGCGTCCTCGATCCTGTCCGGCATCACCCGCGACACGGTCATGACGCTGGCGAAGAAAGCCGGCTATGAGGTCATCGAACAGTCGATCCCGCGAGAGATGCTCTATGCCGCGGATGAAGTTTTCCTCACTGGCACGGCGGCGGAAATCACGCCGGTGCGCTCTATCGACCGTCTGCCGGTGGGCAAGGGCAATCGTCCGGCCACGTCGCAAATTCAGGACATGTTCTTCGGTCTTTTCTCGGGCGAGACAAAAGACGAATGGGGCTGGCTCGACCCGGTGGCTTAGAGACAACGTAAGTTAGCTAACAAGAAAGGCGGATGCGTTGTTGCGCATCCGCCTTTTCTTTTTCTCCCTGCAAGCAAGGTAAGGAATTTCCCTACTCCACCACCTGTGGATTAAGGCGCAGGGCGTCCATCATCACATGGAAAATGTAATTCTGCTCGACGACGCCGCTGAAAAGATAGGCGTCCGGGCCTGAGGCGTAGATCGTCACATCCTGCCCGCCATGGGTTTCTGAGCCGGTCGGCACCAGCGAAGGCTGTTGGTAATCGACGCCGGCGACCGTCGTCTCATCACCGATAGGCCGCACCGCATGGTCGACGCCTTCATGATAAACCGATCCCGGACCATTGGCGTAACCGAGCGTTGTATAGGGCTTGTCGTCTTCGGCGAGCATGAGCTTGCTCTCTCCTTCGTCGCTGACATAGCGCACCAGGCCGAGGATGTTGTTGCCTTTGCCCGGATAGCCGGCGAATGTCAGCGTGTGGCCATGATCGGCGGTGACGATGATCAGTGTATCGTTCTCATCGGTCAGTTCACGCGCGGCGGCGACGGCTTGTGAATATTCCTGAGCGTCTTTGAGCGCCCGCGCCGCGTTGCCGCCGTGATGGGCGTGATCGACGCGGCCAGCCTCGACCATCAGGACAAAGCCCTTATCGTTGCGCGACAACACGTCGATGGCCTTTCGCGTCATCTCTTCGAGTGAGGGTTCTCCCGCCGCGTCGTTTTCGCGGTCGGCTTCATATTCCAGATGCGAACTTTCAAACAGGCCCAGAACGCGTGGGTCTGTCGCCGGGTCAATCGCATCGAACTGCGCTTTATTCCATACGAATTCGTGCTTATCCGATTTTGCGACCCATTCGGCGGTCAGATTGCGGTTATCCTTGCGCCATCCTGTGCGCGTGTCGTCTTCCGGGTCCGCTGCGTCCTCGGGCAGGAAGTTTCCGCGCCCACCGCCCATGGCGAAGTCGACGCCGTCGCCATAGGGGAAGTCGATCAACTGACTGGCGATATCGCGGCACCCCATCGCATAAACGCCTTCGGGGAGGGCTGCATCGCTTTCCCAATCGCGGTCCGGCACATGGGCGTAGGTTGCGGCCGGTGTGGCGTGGGTCAGGCGCGCAGTTGAGATAACGCCGGTGGAGAGCCCGGCCTGTTCGGCGATCTCGACAAAAGTCGGGGCGTGCTCGGTCAGGCTCGCTTCGCAATCGCTGCGCGGGACTTCCTTTTTGACCGAGATATGGCCGACGCGGGTTTTGTAGCCTGTGGCCATGGCGGACATCGTGCCGGCGGAGTCGGGCACCTGCATATCGGTGTTGTAGGTCTTCGACATGGCGAGGTTCGGGAAGCGTTCGAAGGAAAGAAGATTTTCCTCGCCTTCCTCACCGCGTGACTGGCCGTCATAAATACGCGCGGCGGCGACCGTGGTCGGGTCCATGCCGTCGGCGATGAAGAGGATGACATTTTTCGCCTTGGTCTTTACCGGCGTCACCGTTTTGCGCTGGGCCAAGGTCGCCTGCGCGCCGTCGAACCAGGCGTCGCCGGTTTGCGCCGCAGGAGATGAGGCATTCGTGGTGAGGGAACTGCTCGCGCAGGCGGTCAGGCTGGCACTGAGTAAAAGAGCGGCGGTCAGTTTCTTCATAGGTCAAATCCTCACAACTTTCGGTGTTTTAGCTTTTGCCGCGCACTCACGACAGATTTATTACAATCAGCAACCGCCATCCGGCGAACAGGCGCCGCCGCCCGGAACGCGCGCGTCCGTTGTCCCGTAAAACCACCCATCTTCCACAATCACGGTAAGCGGTGTGGCGTGCCAGCCGAAAGGTTCGAGCGCATGACCTTTCTTTTCAAGCAGCCGGATCGTATCGGCGCTGAACCCCGGTTCATAAAGGATCTCATCGGGAAGCCATTGGTGATGAATACGGGGATGATCCGTCGCATCGGCGATATTCATTTTCCGGTCGATGACGTTGACGATCACCTGCAACACAGCCGTGATGATGCGTGAGCCGCCTTGCGATCCCGTCGCCATATAGGGCTCGCCATCTTTGAAGACGAGAGCCGGCGTCATGGAGGAAAGCGGACGCTTGTTCGCTTCGATGGCGTTTTTCTCGCCGCCCACCAGACCATAATAGTTCGGAACGCCCGGCGCGGCGGAAAAATCATCCATCTCGTTATTCATGAGAATACCGGTTCCCGGAATGACCACGCCGGAACCGAAGCTGGCGTTCAGCGTGTAGGTGTTGGCGACGACGTTTCCGTCTTTGTCCATGACGGAAAAATGCGTCGTATGACTGCCTTCATAAGGATAGGGATCGCCGGCGCCGATATCGGAGGAATTCATGGCGCGCGACGGGTCGATCTTGCCAGCGAGTGCGCGCGCATAGTCTTTCGAGATCAGCCCTTGCGTTGGAACATCGGTAAAATCTGGATCGCCGAGATGGCTCGCCCGGTCCGCATAGGCGAGGCGCATGACTTCTGCGAGGAAGTGCAGGTCTTCGGCGCTGTCGCTCTGGCCGGGATGCGGCTCGCGGGTCTCGAGCATGTTGAGCATCTGGATGAGATGCACGCCGCCGGAACTGGGCGGCGGCATGGAAACGATCTCATAACCGCGAAATGTTCCGCGAACCGGGTCGCGTTCAACGATTTTGTAGGCTGCGAGATCCTCTAGCGTCACAAGCCCGCCATTTGTCGCCATTTCCGCGGCGATCGCTTCGGCAATCGGGCCCCGGTAGAAACCGTCGGCGCCTTCTTTAGCGATCGTCCTCAGCGTCTTGGCGAGGTCTTTGCGTTTGAATGTCTCCCCGGGTAGATAACCGTCTCCGCCAGGTTTGAAGAACTCGGCGCGCGCTGCGTCATTACGCGATAGCCGTTCCCGGTAGGACTCGACAATAGCGATATTAAAATAGGGAAGCGCATAGCCTTTTTCAGCAAGGCGGATCGCCGGCGCCATGACATCCTTGCGCGACATGGTTCCGTATTCATCGAGAGCATGCAGGAGACCCGCTACGGTTCCCGGCGTGCCAGCGCCTTTCAGCGTTCTCAAAATGACGTCTGATTGCACCGCGCCGCTCTCATTGAGATACATGTCCCGGAAGGCCGCCGCCGGCGCTGTTTCACGATAGTCGATGGCGACGGTTTTGTTTTCGTTCTTGAGATAGACCAGCATGAAGCCGCCGCCGCCGATATTGCCTGCGGCCGGATAGGTGACAGCAAGGGCGAAAGCCGTTGCAACGGCGGCGTCGACGGCGTTGCCGCCCTGCGCCAGAATTTTCGCACCCACTTCCGCCGCGAGTTTTTCTTCCGCGGCGACCATACCGTCACGGCCCCCATTCGGGTGGTGCATTCCGTCCATGAGCGGCGGCGTCTGGGCGATCGCCGTCGCGAAAAAGAACAGGGACGCGGCGATGGCGCTGATGGCGCGTTGAAGCATTATATCTATTGGCCCCGGTCTGATGTGAGACCTGCTTTATAGGCTGGTTTCGGGGCGGAAAACCATGGCAATATCGCCGCGGCGCGGGTTGAGGCGATGGCGAGGAAACTAGACGCATGGCATTGAAAATTCTTCGGTTTGCTGCGTTTGCTTTATTCGCGGTTATGGCTGCAGCCGCGTTCTGGCTCAAAACCCCCGGGCCGGCCGCTTTTGACGCTGGCGCGGCGCTGGAGACTGGCGGCGCTTATGAGGCGCGTATCCTGCGTGATACTTACGGGGTCCCCCATATTTACGGCGCCCGGGACGCTGATGTCGCGTTCGGACTCGCTTACGCCCATGCCGAGGATGACTGGAAAACCATCGAGGAGGTTGTTCTTTTTTCGCGCGGCGATCTTGCCCGCCGGGACGGAAAGGACGCGGCGGTCACGGACTATCTGATCCGCGCCATGGGATCGGCGGAAGCGATTGCCGAAAAATATGAGACCGGTCTTTCTGCGCAAACCCGCGCCGTCGCGGAAGGCTACGCCGCCGGGATCAATTTTTATTGCGCTGAGGACAGGACGCGCTGCGCGCGCGACGCCTTGCCCGTGACGGCGCAGGATGTGGTTGCGGGCTTCGCGTCGCGCCAGCCGTTTTTCTATGGTCTCGACGATCAGCTGAAAACAATCTTCGAAGGCGATGTAAAAGTTGAAAACCGCGCGGCTGCTGCGCGCGAAACTTTCCTCAATGTTCCCAATGGATTTGAAACCGGCTCCAACGCCATGGCGGTTGCGCCGATACGTTCCGCTGACGGTCACACACGGCTAATGGTGAATTCGCACCAGCCCTATACGGGACCCGTCGCCTGGTATGAAGCGCGGGTGAAGTCGCAGGAAGGCTGGGACATGATCGGCGGGATTTTTCCAGGCGCGCCGGTGATCCTTCATGGCGCCGGGCCAGATCTCGGCTGGGCCTTCACCGTCAACAAACCCGATCTCGTGGACATCTACACGCTTGAAGTCGACAAGCCGAAAAAGCCGTCGCAATACCGCTTTGACGGCGGATGGCGTGACTTTGAGGTCAGAAAAATCAGGTTTCGCGTTCACCTATGGGGCCCGTTCAGCCTGCCGGTGACTCGCCGGGCGCTATATTCCGTTCACGGACCGGTTTTTAAGACCGACAATGGCGTTTTCGCTGTTTCCTATGCGGGGCAGGGCGATATTCGCGCGCTCGAGCAATATTACCGGATGAACCGTGCGGAGAATTATGCTGACTGGCGCGCGGCGATGGAAATGCTGGCGCTTCCAAGTCTCAACGCTGTCTATGCCGATGGCGACGGGGTGATCGCCTATTACTATAACGCCGCCATACCAATCCGTGCGGAAGGGCCCGACTGGTCAAAGGCGCAGGACGGTTCCAATCCGGCGCTGGTCTGGCGAGGAACGCGCACGCTCAACGATGTGCCGCAAGTGGTGATGCCGCAGTCGGGCTATGTCGTGAACGCCAACCACACGCCGTTTCAATCCTCAGGCGCTGAAGACAATCCCGACCCCGCGAATTTCCCGGCGGCTTATGGCGTCGATACGCGCACGACAAATCGCGGTTTGCGCATTCAGGCGCTCTATGGCGGGGACGCCTCCATCACCGGCGAAGAGTTCGTTTCTTACAAGCTGGACCATGTCTATGCGCAGGGCTCGCGGGTGATGGAGCTTGTGAAAGCGCTGGCGCAAACAAGCGCGGAGGATTTGCAGGAAGAAGCTGCGGTGCTGGCGGCGTGGGATGGCGCCGTGAAAAAAGATAACCGTTCGGCGGCGCTCGCCATCCTCACGGCGCAGCGCGCGCGAGGCTATCTCCTCAATGACGAAGGCGCCGAAACGCCTGACTATGAGGCCGCGCTGCGGGAAGTGTCGGCGGAGTTGCGCGAAAAATTCGGGCGCATCGATCCGCAATGGGGCGAGGCCGTGCGACTGAAACGGGGGGAGATTTCCCTGCCGCTCAATGGCGGACCGGACACCTTACGCGCGGTTTATCCGCAAGAGGACGGCGCCGGCGCCCTGAAATCAGTCGGCGGCGACACCTATATTCTCTATGCCGACTGGTCCGGCACCCGCGATGTCGAGATCAGGACCATCCACCAGTTCGGCGCAGCGACGCTCGATAAAACCTCGCCCCATTACGCCGACCAAGCGCCGGTTTTCGCCGCGGAGGAGTGGAAATCCCCACCCATGGATCTGCAATCGCTCATCGCCGAAGCAGCCCGCGATTACACCGTGGGCGGGGATTAGCCGGTTACGCGCTTTTGTTTTGCGCACCGAAGATCATGAGCGATGCAGCGAGCGCAAACCATGCGCAGATGACGGCGAGGGCAAGGGTCATGCCGGCAACGTCCAGACGAAGGGCGCCGGTGACGATACCGCCCATGAGGCCTGCGCCGGCGACAAGGCCGATGAGCCCCGCGATACGCACAAAGCCCGGCATGGCGATAATGCGCACCGACCAGAAAATAATCGCGGCGCCATAGGCGATGGTCCCTGCTTCGGCGAGTGCCTGATTGGTCGCGCCGAGCATTCGCAGCAAGACGGGAAATTCGGCCGCAGCGTCCCCACGCAACAGCGAAGCCGCCGTTCCCGGAACAATGAAACCGGAGACAAGCGCGGCGCCTGCCATCGCTGCAGTCGCAGCGGCCAGGCTCGCCTGGGCCGTGCGCACCGAAAGGCGGTCGCGGTCTAGTGTGTCGGAAAACGCCGACAGCATCGCGTAAAATCCAATCATTATGACAATCAGTGCGCCATGAACGGCGCCATTGAACCCGGCTTCGGCGGCGGCTTCTTCCGCCAGGGTGTGATGTCCCGGCCCGCCAAGCGTCGGGTGATGCGCCATGAACAGCAAGGATAATCCCGCCAGCGCGATAAGGATGATCCCGGCGATGCGCGCCGTTTTTTTGTCGTGAATATGTCCGGTCATTGAGCCATCCTGTTTTACTTCGGCATGGCGCGTTTACGGCGCGGATGCGACAGACAAGCGTGGCGCTACGTCCGGTAGCGGACATTGAGGGGCTATTGTCCGGGAATGTGAGGGGATCGGGACAGCGCCCGAAAAACTTGCTAGTGACGCGCCATGACCGTGGATGATCTCAAAGACCGCCGGGTGCAGCGCACGCGCATGGCCATTTTCGAGGCGTTTCGAGACCTCGTCCTGACCCGCAAATATGACGACATCAAGCTTGCGGAAATCATCGAGGTCGCGGGGATCGGCCGCTCAACCTTTTATGAGCATTTCCGGAACAAGGACGATGTCCTGATCACTTCCATTGAGCCTTTATTCGCACCATTAGCGAAAATTCCGGCCGGAGCGGCAAGTCCGGACGACATCCGTTTTGTGATCGATCATTTCTGGGAGCAGAGGCGCTTTGCGCGCATTGTCTTTCGCGACGCCGTTTATGAAAAGCTCACGCGCAAACTCTCAGATATGATTGAAACCGAGATCGCGGTCGAAGATCTCGCGGAAAAACGCCTCAGGGCGGTCGCCGCCGCCTCATCAATGCTCGGGATTATTCGCGCATGGATTTTTGGCGAGTTTTCGATGAACTCCGATGATCTGGTGGCGCCCCTGATCCAGCTTTCCGGGCTGCGTTCATGACTGAGGCCGATCTATTGCGCGCCGATTGCACCCGATGTGCGGCCCTGTGTTGCATGGCGCCAGCCTTTGATAAATCACCGTCCTTCGGGTTCGACAAACCGCCGGAAACGCCTTGTTCAAATCTGGACGGGGAAGGGCGTTGTGTCATCCACGCCGACCTTGCAACCAAGGGGTTCGCGGGTTGCGCCGCCTATGACTGTCATGGCGCGGGGCAGCGTGTGACACAGGAAATTTTCGCCGGACGAAGCTGGCTGGCCGAGCCCCAGCTTAAAGCGCCCATGACGCGCGCCTTCATGGCGATGCGCCGCATCCACGAACTTCTCGCCATGCTGAAGGCGGCGCAGGCCTTGCCGCTCGATGATTCTGAGCGGCAGGCCCTGACGGCGTTGCATGACAGGCTGCAGCCTTCTGGCGGCTGGAGTGAAGCAGCATTGTCGGGGGCGCCGATTGACGACATCGCAGCGCATACGCATGAATTCCTGCGGTCGCTGAGGCGACATGTCAGTCCGTAAAGGTTTCTACGTTCCCGGCGTAATCATATAGATCGAGATGCTTTACGACCTTGCCGTCTTTGACGGTGATTGCGGTGACGATAGGCGCCGTCCCGGTGTAATGCTTGTCTTCATTTGTCATCAGGTCATAGGTGAGCTGCGCGACGAAAACCACAACGCCATTGCTTTCGTAGCGGCGCTCAACGTCATAAGCGACGCTGAATGATTTATATTGAGCGGCGTAGTCTCCAAGGCCTTTCAGCACGGCGTCCTTGCCTTCGAAAATGAAGGACCCGCCATCAGCGTTTTCCGTGGTGGAGGTTGGGTCGTAGAAGACCATGTCATTGCTGAGGAACGGCGCCATGGTGTCGACATTGAATGTCGAATAGGCGGCGAGATAGTCTTCTGCGACGCTGACAATCGCATCGGACTTGATTGGTTGTTTGGCCGTTTCTTCGGCCGCGAGCGGCGTCGCCAAGAGCGCCAGCGCTGCGAATGCGAATTTCAGTTTCATCATGGGTG
>JAUHYK010000024.1 GCA_030426465.1 Alphaproteobacteria bacterium | reverse complement strand
CATCATCTTCTGGGCGCCGCTGTCTTCTGTGACACGGGCCTGGATCGCGTCCCCGCTGGACGTGACACCGTAAAACTGAACCTTGCTGTATGGGCTTTCGTCATACTTGATGTCGGCGATTTTGTTGAAGCCGCCCTTGCCGGATGGCCTGGCGGAGACCGTCAACCGGCCCTCATGAGGCGAATCGATGCGTGCGACCGCGTCGCCGGATGCATTGACCACCCAGTCGACAGTTTTGTCGCTGCCGCCCTCGGTTTCGCGCGCTCTTGTGCGTTTCAGATTTAGTTCCTGTAAGGAATAAGTTAGCTCATCCGATCCCTGGTCAAGACGGCTCGGGCGATTCAGACTGATGGCGACGCTGGTTCTCGCGAAGAGTGCGTGGCCGGGCTTGTCAGGCAGGGTGGAAATAAGATCACCCGAGGCGCCGATGAAATAACTATAATCCTGACCGATTTCATTGCCGAACACGGTGTGGAGCTCGCCATTTTCCTTGTCGATCACCATCCAACGGGAGAATTGTATGGATTGGAGGCCGTCAGTGGTGCGAAGCCCGTCCCGCTCTGCGCTGACCTGCACCAAGACATGACTGTCGCCGCCCCACGCGAAATCCCATGTCGGCAGGTCGCCCAGACCGACGGCCAGGGGCGGCTTGGTTGCGTTATCGGCGTCATACATTGCGATGATGGTTTGCCCTTGGAATTCACGGAGGATGGCGTAGCTTTTTCCGTCTGAAGAAAGATCGACGTCGTAGATGGCGCCGGGTTTGGTTGTTTTCTCCTGTGCGGCGGCGGGCGCTGCAGCAGCCATGGCTACGCCAAGCGCCAGGAAAAAAGATGAGATGACAGCGCGCGAATGGCGCGGTTGATAAGACATGATGGGGCCCCTCCGACAACTAACCACTGAGCGTTCGTTGACGCCCATTCCCAAGCTTTCGATACTTTTCCAGCCAGTGCAACCGTGGGTTGGTGACATTCGGGCAAAAGGATCGCCATTCCGCCGCACCGGTCATTGTTGCGTCGCGGCGGGGCCCATGCTACGCCCACGCGCGTTCTCACAGGGAAGGCGCGGCTGTCACCGGACGTCGTCTTCTTTTCGTATGTAATTTCAAAAACTTAGGCGCCCCCATCGGCGGCGTCCATGTATCAGGAGCGAACAGCGCCAGTGTCGACCAGCACCGCGTCAGCCAATCTCGCCCCCGTTTCCGGAGTCGCAGGCCGTTACGCCTCAGCGCTTTTTGAGCTTGCGCTTGATGCCGGCGCGCTCGAGGCCGTCGAGGGCGAACTCACAATCCTGCAAGGCGCGATCGACGGATCGCCCGACTTGAAGGCGTTTTTGAAGAGCCCGGTTTATGACCGTGACGATCAGCTCTCGGCCATGGGCGCCCTCGCCGAAAAAGCGGGTTTCAGCACGCTGGTGACGAACTTTCTGAAGCTTATCGCCAAGAACCGGCGCCTGTTTGCGCTCACCGATATTATCCGCGCCTTTCGCGCCCACGCCGCCGATCACCGCGGCGAAGTGAGCGCCGAGGCCGCGACCGCCGCCCCCATGACTGACGATCAGGTCAAGGCGCTCCGCCTTGAGATCGAGCGCATGGTCGGCAAGGCGGTCAACCTTGAAACCCGCGTCGACCCGGATTTGCTGGGCGGTCTTGTCGTCAAGATCGGCTCCCAAATGGTCGACGCATCCTTGAAGACCAAACTTAATCGTTTGAAGACCGTAATGAAAAAGGCCTGAGCGACATGGAACTCAATGCGGCGGAAATCTCCTCCATTCTGAAACAGCAGATCAAGGATTTCGGCAAGGACGCCGAAGTCTCTGAAATCGGCCAGGTGCTGTCGGTCGGCGACGGCATCGCGCGCGTCTACGGCCTCGACAATGTCCAGGCCGGTGAGATGGTCGAATTCGCCAATGGCGTAAAAGGCATGGCGCTGAACCTCGAAACCGACAATGTCGGCGTCGTGATCTTCGGCGACGACCGCGCCATCGGTGAGGGCGACACGGTCAAACGCACCAAGGCCATCGTGGATGTGCCGGTCGGCAAGGGCCTCCTGGGACGCGTTGTCGATCCGCTTGGCAACCCGATTGACGGTAAGGGCCCGATTGAGGCGACCGAGCGCCGTCTTGTGGATGTGAAAGCGCCGGGCATTCTGCCGCGCAAGTCCGTGCACGAGCCGGTGCAGACAGGCATCAAGGCCATCGACGCCATGATCCCGGTCGGGCGCGGCCAGCGCGAACTTGTCATTGGCGACCGCCAGACCGGCAAGACCGCCATCTGCGTTGACGCCATGCTCAACCAGAAAACGGCGAACCAGGGCGATGACGAGTCGAAAAAACTCTACTGCGTCTATGTCGCCATCGGTCAGAAACGCTCCACCGTTGCGCAGATCGTGAAGACGCTCGAAGACAACGGCGCCATGGAGTATTCCATCGTCGTCGCCGCGACCGCGTCGGAGCCGGCGCCGCTGCAGTTCCTCGCGCCGTTCTCCGGCTGCGCCATGGGCGAATATTTCCGCGACAACGGCATGCACTCGCTGATCATCTATGACGATCTTTCCAAGCAGGCTGTTTCCTATCGCCAGATGTCGCTGCTGCTTCGCCGTCCGCCGGGGCGCGAAGCCTATCCGGGCGACGTTTTCTACCTTCACTCGCGCCTGCTTGAGCGCGCTGCGAAACTCAACGAAGACAACGGCCTTGGCTCCATGACCGCGCTGCCGATCATCGAGACGCAGGCGAACGACGTGTCGGCCTATATTCCGACCAACGTGATTTCGATCACCGACGGTCAGATCTTCCTTGAGACCGATCTCTTCTTCCAGGGCATTCGCCCGGCTGTGAACGTTGGTCTGTCGGTGTCGCGTGTGGGCTCTTCGGCCCAGATCAAGGCGATGAAGCAGGTCGCCGGTAAAATTAAGGGTGAGCTTGCGCAGTATCGCGAGCTTGCGGCCTTCGCCCAGTTTGGCTCCGACCTCGACGCCACGACCCAGCGTATTTTGAACCGCGGCGACCGCCTGACCGAACTCATGAAGCAGGGCCAGTTCTCGCCGCTGCAGGTTGAAGAGCAGGTCTGCGTTATCTTCGCGGGCACGCAAGGCTATCTCGACAAGATCGCCAAGAACAAAGTGCAGGAATTTGAGGCGGAGCTTCTCCGCAAGCTGCACGCCGATCACGGCGATATTCTCACGTCGATCCGTGAGACTGGAAAGCTTGAAAAAGATGTAGAGGATAAGCTGAAAGCGGCCCTCGACACATTCTCGAAAAACTTCGCGTAGATAAGGACGAAAAGGCGACGCAATGCCGTCTCTTAAGGACCTCAAAAACCGGATCTCGTCGGTCAAGTCGACGCAGAAGATCACCAAGGCGAAGCAAATGGTCGCCGCGGCGAAACTGCGCCGCGCCGAAGAGCGCGCCACCGAAGCCCGTCCCTATACGGAGCGGATGGAGGCGGTGCTCGCTAATCTGTCGGCTGGCGCCAAAGGCAATCCGAATGCGCCGAAGCTGCTTGCCGGAACCGGCAAGGAAGAGACCCATCTACTCATCGTTGCAACGGCGGACAAAGGTCTTTGCGGCGGCTTCAACTCGTCCATCGTGCGCCTTGCGCGCGAGCGCATTACGAAGCTTCAGGGGGAAGGCAAGAAGGTGAAAATCATCACCGTCGGCCGCAAAGGCAACGACCAGTTGAAGCGCCTTTATAATGAGCTGATCGTCTGGAAAACGAACTTTGTCGACGTGAAGCAGGTCGGCTTCGGTGAGGCGCGCGAGATCGCCGACAAAGTCCTCTCCATGTTCGAGGCCGGCGAATTCGATGTCGCAACGCTGTTTTACGGCAAGTTCAAAAACGTCGTCACCCAGATCCCTACTGCGCAACAGATCATTCCGGCCGTTGCGCCCGAAGGCATTGTCGCGCCCGATCTTGGCGGTGCGATCTATGAATATGAGCCCGATGAGCAGGACATCCTGACCGCGCTTTTGCCTCGTTATGTGGGTGTGCAGATTTTCCGTGCGCTCCTCGAGAACGTCGCGTCTGAACAGGCCGCCTCCATGTCGGCCATGGACAACGCGACGCGCAACGCCGGCGAAATGATCGACAAGCTAAATTTGAGATATAACCGCGCCCGCCAGGCGCAGATCACCACCGAATTGATTGAAATCATCGCCGGCGCCGAGGCCCTTTAAGGCAAAGCCCGAACGATAGACGAATAGCTGAAGGAAGAAGTCATGAGCAATGAAGGCCGCATCAGTCAGGTTATCGGCGCTGTCGTGGACGTCGTTTTCGACGACGGGCTGCCGGCGATTTTGAATGCGCTGGAAACAGAAAATAACGGGCAGCGGCTCGTTCTTGAAGTGGCGCAGCATCTCGGTGAAAACGCCGTCAGGACCATCGCCATGGACTCCACCGAAGGCCTCGTGCGTGGCGCCAAGGTGACGGACACCGGCGCGTCGATCTCCGTGCCTGTTGGCGACGGCACGCTCGGCCGCATCATGAACGTCATCGGCGAACCGGTGGACGAGCAGGGGCCGATCCCGCATGACACCAAACGCGGCATCCACCAGGAAGCCCCGCCTTTCGTCGAACAGTCGACGGAATCGGAAGTCCTCGTCACCGGCATCAAGGTTGTCGATCTTCTCTGCCCTTATGCAAAAGGCGGCAAGATCGGTCTGTTCGGCGGCGCGGGCGTCGGCAAGACCGTTCTCATCATGGAGCTCATCAACAATATCGCCAAAGCGCACGGTGGTTACTCCGTGTTCGCCGGCGTCGGTGAGCGCACCCGGGAAGGCAACGACCTTTACTGGGAGATGATCGAATCCAAAGTGAACGTTGATCCGAAAGAAACCGGCGGCAAAATGGAAGGCTCCAAGGCCGCGCTCGTCTACGGTCAGATGAACGAGCCTCCGGGGGCCCGCGCGCGTGTTGCGCTGACTGGCCTTACGGTTGCTGAACATTTCCGCGACCAGGGCCAGGACGTTCTGTTCTTCGTCGACAATATCTTCCGCTTCACGCAGGCCGGTTCCGAAGTGTCAGCGCTTCTCGGCCGTATTCCTTCGGCGGTGGGCTATCAGCCGACGCTCGCCACTGACATGGGCATGATGCAGGAACGCATTACGACGACCACCAAAGGCTCGATCACCTCGGTGCAGGCGATTTACGTGCCGGCCGACGACCTCACCGACCCGGCGCCGGCGACGTCGTTCTCGCACCTTGATGCGACGACCGTTCTCAACCGCGCCATCGCGGAAAAAGGCATCTATCCGGCTGTGGACCCGCTCGATTCCACGTCGCGCATTCTCGATCCGCGCGTCATCGGTCAGGAGCATTATGATGTCGCCCGCTCCGTGCAGGGTATCCTCCAGCGCTACAAGTCGCTGCAGGACATCATCGCGATCCTCGGCATGGACGAGCTTTCTGAAGAAGACAAACTCGTCGTGGCGCGCGCGCGTAAGGTTGAGCGCTTCCTGTCTCAGCCATTCCACGTCGCTGAAGTCTTCACCGGCTCGCCGGGCAAGCTCGTTTCCATCGAAGACACCATCAAAGGCTTCAAGGGCCTCGTCGCGGGCGATTATGACCACCTGCCGGAAGCGGCGTTCTACATGGTCGGCTCCATCGACGAAGCGCTCGAGAAAGCCGAACGTCTCGCAGCGGAAGCGGCGTAACCAGCCATGGCGGACAAGCTTCACTTCAACCTCGTCTCGCCGGAGCGCGAACTGATGTCCACGGAAGTGGACCAGGTCGACATTCCGGGCGCCGAAGGAATGCTTGGCGTGTTGCCGAAGCATTCCCCGGTGATGACCATCCTCGCCCCCGGCGTCGTCCGGGTGAAGGACGGGTCGGAAGAAACGCGCATCTTCGTGCGCGGCGGCTTCGCCGAGATCTCGCCGGCAGGTCTCACCGTTCTCGCCGAAGAGGCTGTGATGGTGAAGGATCTCGACGCCGACGGGCTCGCCCGCCGCATCAAGAATTGCGAAGAAGACCTTTCCGATACGGACACGCTGCCGGAAACGCGCCGGCACGCCGAAATGGAGCTTAAGCAGCTGAAAGAGCTTCAGGCCGCGCTTTAGCTTCTTTAGGTGTGGAAAAGAATGTGAGGGCGCTTCGGTGCCCTTTTTCTTTTGCACGGATTCTGGAAAAGTCCGGGGATAAATTGGGGAAATAGGGCTGCGCTTATTCGAAGGCGAAAGCGGCTGTCCGGTGATTAGCGAGGGGCCATGTCCAAATCTGAACACAAGCCAGACCCGGCGGCGGCTCCGGCTCAGGCGGCAGAAAAAGAGGTTGAACTCACTCGTTCCGACCGTATCGCGATGCGCATGTCCCTTGCGCAGACAGTGCTGGCGGTTGTCGGTTTTCTGGTTGGCCTGATCGCCCTATACGCCGCGCTCAATGAGGCGGACGCCGTCAGGAAACAACAGCAGGCCTCGGTCTGGCCGCATCTGGAGATTGCCGTCAGCAACAACAATGTCGTCGATAATGAGTTCACAATGATCGCCGTTTCCAACAAGGGAATCGGCCCCGCCCGCATCAGAAGCGTTGAAGTTCTCCTTGATGATGAACCGGTTTCAAGTTGGTGGGCGCTTCTTGGCTCCCTTGTGGAGAGCGATGGCGACGCCATTCTCATTTCCAACGCCGATATCTATGGCAAGGTGCTGGCCGCCGGCGAAGAGATTGAAATCATGCGGCTCGATCAAACCGCTATGCCGGTGACCGGGGGCGAGGCCAAGGATTATAGCGAGGTGCTGGCGAGCCTGCGCGGCGCGATCTCCGAGGGCCGGGTGCGGATGAATATCTGTTACTGCTCTGTTTTCGATGATTGCTGGCTTTTTGATACAACCCGCTATGGCGACCCGGAAGTTGTGCCTGCATGCAAGCCTCAGCCCACAGGCGTTCAATTTTAGCGCGCCTTTTTTTGTGGTGAAAATGACGGGGATAAATTGGGGAATAAAGTCGGGACGAGTCAGGCGATAGTGACGTCGAATGAGTAAGGAGCCCTGCATGTCCGCGACCGCATTGAATCTGCAAACTGAGACCGCCGCCTTGAATGTGCGCATCAAGCGGTTGCCGCATGCGCACGGGCTTGAGCTGCCGCGCTATGAGACCGAGCTGGCGGCGGGGTGCGATGTGCGCGCGGCGGTGACGGAGTCGCTGACCCTGAAACCGGGTGAGCGCTTCATGGTGCCGACGGGCATCGCCATCGCCATGCCGCCGGGCTGGGAGGCGCAGATGCGCCCGCGCTCCGGGCTTGCGGCGAAACATGGTATCTCTTGCGTCAACGCGCCGGGCACGATCGACGCCGATTATCGCGGTGAGTTGAAAGTCATCCTGATCAATCACGGGAGCGATGACTTCACCATCAATCGCGGCGACCGCATCGGCCAGATGGTTTTCGCCCCCGTTTTTCAGGCGGTGTTCGAGGAAGTCGATGAGCTTGACGAGACGACGCGCGGAACCGGCGGCTTCGGCTCGACGGGCGTGTAATCTTATTAGTTAGCGTAGTGTTTTTTCTGATAATTGTTTTGCTTAATTTATTGGCTGGACTAGAGCCCATAACTCAAGAGACGAGAGAGTATTTGGTTCAGCAGTTGCTAATCATTTTGATTGTGCCGATCATTGTCGCACCCGTTGTTCCGCTGATCGCACTGATTTTTTCGAAGTTTTCTAAGCCAAAATAGCAGACTATTTTCCGAAAAACCGGAAAATCACCGTCAGAACGACCGAGACGATGACCATCGTCGTCAGCGGAAAATAAAACGCAAAACCCTCGCGCTCGATGCGGATATCGCCGGGCAGGCGACCCAGTCCGAGCTTGGAAATCACCGGCCATAACAGTCCAGCGACGAGGAGAATGATCCCGGCGGTGATCAGGAATTTCTGCATGGCCTGATTATAGGCTTTTTAGCGCGCCTTAAACAGCGCCTAGCCTTCGTCGCTTTCTTCCGCCGGGACTTCCACCTGTTCGATCTCGGAAAAGATCTGCCGCGTATCGGTGGAAAAGGATTTGAACATCGCTTCGCCCTCAATATGGGCTTCGCTGGAGACGATCAGGGCAGGGCCGTTGCCTTCGGGCGCTGCGAAACGCTGGGTCTGGACAAGCTTCATCACCTTGGCGACGGGCGCCGGTTTGAAAGGCTTTTTCGACTTGAGTTCGATCGAAGAAATATAGGCTTCCGGTTTGTTGAGCGTGATGAAAACTTCAAGCGCGTCTTTTGGCGCGTCATCGTCATCCAGCTGCGCCACATAGACAGCTTCGGTCTCGTTTTCGGAAGCAAGTTCGACGTCGTCGATCATTTCATCAAGGCTGTCATAGAGAATGGGGCTGTCTTCCATCTCACCCTTGCGCAATTGTTTCAGCGCTTTTTCCTGCGGCTTGTCGAGCGTGTCTTCACTGGGAGACAGAACTTGCCAGCGCGCATCGCCCTCCAGGCGCGGGTCGTAACGCAGCGTAATCGCGACTTCCTTTTCGCCGGTGCGGGTCAGGTGCTCTACCGTATAGGCGTAGCGATAGTCGGCGAAGTCCTTTGCCTTTTGCGCCGCCTGCGCCAGCAATGCGGCGCTCGCCGATTTCGGCGCTGTCTCGGCGATGGCTGGCGAAAGGAAAAGCCCCAGCGCGCAACTAAGTGCGCAGGCGCCGGCGGCGAGGCGGGAAAGAAAAACGCTCAATTTTTACTCCGTACCAGGATGGGCTTAATAGCCCGGGGAGAAACTCCGCGGCGCCGGATCGATGACCTGAATGCCGCCGGGTTGAATTTCGAGGATCGCGAGGCCGCGCTCTACGGTGCCGTCGGCGTTCAGCCGGAAAAGGCCGTCCGCGCCGAAATAGCCGTTGGGATCGGCGATGGCGTCTTCCGCAAAACGGTCGCGGCGGCGCCCATTGGTCGCAAGCCGCGCTGACAACAGGGTCGCATCGTAGGCGATCGAGGCGAGGCGGGGCGGCTTGGCGCCGAAGGCGTCCGAATAATGCTTCTCAAAGCCCGCCGTGATGGTCGGATCGGGGGCGGCGAACCAGCCGCCGCGAAGCGCAGGTTCACGCGTCAGGCGCGGATTGTTCCAGGAGGATACGCCGAGAATTTTCACCCGGTTGATGTCGACGTTGTAATAAGGAAGGAGTGGCGCGAGCGCGCGCAACAACGTCCCTTGTTCCGGCATCAGGACCGCCTGATAGCCTTGCGTGTAGCCGGCCTCTGCGCTGGCGTTTTCCGCTATTGGTTTGCGATCGCCCTCATAACCGTGACGCATTTCAAGCGGGATGATTTCTTTCGAATATTGCGCGAGGCGCTTTGCTGGCGCGAGCATTTCATCGGGCTCTTGAACATAGCGCTCTTCGTGCACGATGACGCCGCCGCGCGCGAACACTTCCTCCGCGAAGGCGCCGGAAACCCGGTCGCCATAAGCGGTCATGGGCGCCAGCACACCGAACCGCACCATCTCCTGCCCCATGGCGAATTCAGTGACGCGCGAGATTTCAAGTTCCGGCGGGAAGGAGAGAAGGAAAACGCCGTCGCCCGCCGCCTTGAGGTCGGACGAGAAGGCGATCATCGGCGTCGAGGCGGCGCGGGTGACGATTGCTGCGGCGTCGACGGATTCGGAAAACAACGGTCCGAGAATAATTTCTGCGCCATCCGCCAGCGCCGAACGCGCTGCGGCGGCTGCGCCTTCGGCGTCGCCGCGGGTGTCTTTCGGGATCAGGAGAAAATTCTTTTCACCGGCGTCGAAGACCGCGAGTTGCGCGGCGTCGAACATGGCGGCGGCGATGCGGCGCGCAGCCTCGTTGTCCGAGGAGAAGGGCAACAGCAAGCCGACCCGCACCGGCTCATCGCCATCCATGTGCGGCGGGCGCATGAAGTTGCGGCGGTCGTAACGTTCCGCTTCGGCGAACAGCCCGCCCTCGTCATAGATCGTTTCCTGATCGGGAACCGGCTCATCGGGCCGTGCGATCACCGGGCCGGATGGGCGTGTCGTCGTGCCGGTGGAGCTACAGGCCGCCATCAGCGCCAGCAGCGCGGCGGCGGCGCCCGATTTTACGCCTATCCTGGTGATCTTGGTGAGACTGAACCGCATCCCCGTGAATCCCTTAATTTCCGCCCGCTTTCGGGGCCTTGTCAGCGGGCGCGAGACTAGCCGGGCCCGGCCTTCGCGTAAACGGCCAGACTGTGTCGCCGGAGGGCTTGTCTTCACGCCCCGCGCCGGTCATCCCTTATTTCATGGCGATAAAAGACGTAACTCCGGAACCGGGCCTTTATGTGACCGCGACGCCGATTGGCAATCTCGCCGATATCACCTATCGCGCCGTGGAAATCCTCAAGAAAGCCGACCTCATCTTGTGTGAGGACACACGCCAGACGGCGAAATTATGCGCCGCTTATGGGGTGGATACGCATCGTGCGCCATACCACGACCATAATGCGGCGCGGGTGCGCCCAGAGATCATTAAAAAGCTGCAAGACGGCGCCGTCATCTGTCTGGTTTCCGATGCGGGCACACCGCTGATTTCAGATCCGGGCTACAAGCTGGTGCGCGATGCGCGCGAGGCTGGTGTCGCGGTGTTTCCGCTGCCGGGCCCAAGCGCCGCCATCGCCGCATTGTCGGCGGCGGGCGCGCCCAGCGACCAGTTTTTATTCGCGGGGTTTTTACCGGCGAAACAAGGCGCGCGTGGGAAGGCTCTTGAAAAACTCGCAAATGTGGATGCGACGCTGATATTTTATGAAACCGCGCCGCGTCTCGGCGATGCGCTGACGGCGATGATGGCCGCGTTAGGCGACCGCAAGGCTGTTGTCGCGCGTGAGCTGACAAAGCTGCATGAAGAATTCCGCACAGGAAGTTTGTCGGAGCTTGCGAACGTTTATGACGACGCGCCGCCAAAGGGTGAGATCGTCATTGTTGTTTTCCCGCCTGAGGAAAAGGCCGCCGATGCGAGTGATATAGACGCATTTTTGAAGGCTGCGCTGGGCGAAGGCAGCGTCAAGGAAGCCGCGGCGGCGGCGGCGGAAACATTCTCGATCCCGCGAAAGGAAGCTTACGCCCGCGCCTTGCAACTGAAAGACAGCGGATGAGCGCGGCGCCGACAAGACGTTCGCGGCAGTCTGCGGAGCGCGGCGGGCGGCGGGCTGAAATGCTGGCGGCGATACTGTTGCGGCTTAAGGGATTTTCCATTCTGGCTATCCGCCACAAAACCCCGCTAGGGGAAATAGATCTTGTGGCCAGGCGCGGGCGTCTTGTGGCTTTCGTCGAAGTGAAGGCGCGGGCGCATCATGACGCTGCGATTGAGGCGGTGACCTATGGCGCCCGGCGGCGGATCGCCGCCGCAGCCGGACTTTTCCTGTCGCGCAGGCGTGACCTTGCAGACTGCGCCATGCGTTACGATATCATCGCGGTCGCGGGCTGGCGGCTCAAACATCTGCCGGACGCCTGGCGCGACGGAGAATAACGCTTGGGCGTTTCCGGTTTTCATTATTAGCGAACGGTCCCATGCATTGGGGTGTTCCGGATTATTCACCGAGTTGAGGGAGTTTCACCCATGACCACCCGCACATCACGCACCATTCTCGCCGCCGCCGGTCTCGGCGCCTTTCTCGCGCTCGGCGCCTGCGCCTCGAGCCGCAATCTCGATCAGGCCTTCACGGACATGTCGAGCAACGCAGAACTGAAAGGCGTCCTTTTCTCAGACCGCACTCATGATTACGGCGATGTCGACATCACCCTTTATGAAGGCCGCCTGATGCTCACCGGCACCATGAAGTCGGAGGACGGCCGCACGAAGCTGATCCAGAACGCCTGGAAGGCCGACGGCGTCAAAGAGGTGATAGACGAGATTTTTGTGGGCGACGGCACCGGCTTCGGCCAGGGGGTTGAGGACGCCCGCATCGATCAGGTCCTGCGGGCCCGGTTAATTGGCGACAAGGACGTCGTCAGCGGCGACTACAAGATCGCCGTATCGGGCGCCGTGGTTTATCTTCTGGGCGTCGCCCGCAATCAGGGGGAGCTGGACCGGGCGGTGGAGCTTGCCCGGACCGTCGCCGGGGTTGAAAAGGTCGTGAGCCACGTTGCCTTGCGCGGGCCGCTGGTTCAGTAGATTGGGGGCGTATAACGCCTAAAGCCCCCGGAGACCAAGACACATGCTGAAGATCGCCATCCAGATGGACCCCATTGAGGCGGTCAATGTGAACGCTGACACCTCATTTGATCTCGCACTCGAAGCGTTTGCCCGCGGCCACCAGATCTGGATCTATCAGCCGCAAATGCTGCAGCTCGATTCAGGCGTCGTCAGGGCGCGCGCCCGAAAGGTCGAGCAGCTGAGGCGCGAGCAGGGAAGCCATGTCACCCTTGCCACTCCTTCTGTGATCGATCTGCACGATGTCGACGTGGTGCTTGTGCGTCAGGACCCGCCCTTCAACATGGCCTACATCACGGCGGCGCAAATTCTTGAGCGTCTCATGCCGGAGGTGCTGGTGCTCAATAATCCGCGCTCTATTCGTGACGCGCCGGAAAAGCTGTTTGTAACTGACTTCAAGGATTTAACGCCGCCGACCCTGATCACTCGCGATGTCGAAGCGATGCGCGACTTTCGCGCGGTCCATGGCGATGTCATCGTCAAGCCGCTTTACGGCAATGGCGGCGCAGGCGTGTTCAAGCTCGCCAGCGACGATTCCAATTTCAATGCGCTGCTCGAACTGTTCTCGGAAGCCTACGCGGAGCCTGCGATTATCCAGAAATTTCTTCCGGCGGTGCGTCAGGGCGACAAGCGCATCATCCTTGTCGATGGCGAGGCGGTGGGGGCGATAAACCGCGTCCCGGCGGCGGGAGAGACCCGGTCCAACATGCATGTGGGCGGGCGCGCCGAGGCGGTGGAAATGAGCGAGCGCGATCAGGAGATTTGCGACCGCATCGGTCCGGTCCTTTCCGAGCGCGGCCTGATCTTTGTCGGTATCGATGTCATTGGTGACTATCTCACTGAAATTAATGTGACTTCCCCGACCGGGGTGCAGGAAGTCCGGCGTTTTGGCGGCGCCGACATCTCGGCCCTGTTCTGGGACTGGACCGAGGGTCAGCGCGAGGAGTGACGCGATTGGCGCGGGCCGTCACAGGGAGTTGATATATCCCCCATATAGTGCTTGTTTCGCGCCTTTAATGCGGCTGTGAATGACGGCCCCGGGCGCCCTGATTACTTTGCCCCGGAGCGGCTGGCCCGGCAAGCAACCAAGAGTATTTAAATGAACGCGCCTTTGACGCCATCCGACAGAAAGCTGCGCGTAGCGATTTTCTCCGGCAATTATAACTACGTCATGGACGGGCCGGTGCGCGCGCTCAACACGCTTGTCGCCTATCTCGAACGTGAAGGTCACGAGGTGCTGGTCTTTGCGCCAACGACGTCGACGCCGGCTTTCAGCCACGCCGGCAAGCTGATCTCAATTCCGTCCGTCCCGTTGCCGGGCCGGCGCAGCGAATATCGCCTGGGCCTCGGTCTACATGGCAAGGCGAAGCGCGCGCTCGACAGTTTCCGTCCGGACATCGTTCATATCGCAGCGCCTGATTACACCGGCTATGGCGCGCTTAATTATGCGCGCAAATTCGGGGTGCCTGCTGTGGCGTCATTCCATACGCGTTTCGACACCTATCCACGCTATTACAATCTCCGCTGGCTGGAGAAATACGTTACTGATTACATGCGTTACTTCTTCAATCGCTGCGAGCATGTTTATCCGCCGTCCCATTCCATGGCTGACGAATTGAAACGTGACGGGATCGGCCGCGATATCCGTTTATGGGCGCGCGGCGTCGATGGCGACATTTTCAATCCAGCGCGCCGCGACATGGCCTGGCGCGAGGCGAACGGTTTCCATACGGATGATGTGGTCGCCGCCTTTGTCGGTCGGCTGGTGCTTGAAAAAGGCATCGACATTTTTGTTGATGCATTCAACCGCGCCAAAGTAAAGGCGCCGAACCTGAAAGCGCTGATTGTGGGCGACGGGCCGGAGCGGGAAACCTTCGCCAACCTCCTGCCCGGAGGCGTTTTCGCCGGCTATCTGCAAGGTGATGACCTCGCCCGCGCCTATGCCAGCGCGGATATTTTCTTCAATCCGTCGATTACGGAAACTTTCGGCAATGTGACGCTCGAAGCCATGGCGTCGGGGCTTCCTTCCGTCGGCGCGTCGGCGGCCGGGTCGCGCTCGCTCATTGAAGACGGCGTCACCGGCTATGTGGCGGAGCCTAATGCGGCCGGCTTTGCGGAAAAGCTGGCGATGCTTGCCAATGACGCCCCGCTCAGGCGCCGGTTCGGCAAGGCGGCGCGCGAACATTCTGCGCGCTTCAGCTGGGATGCGGTGCTGGCTGAACTCGTCGGCCACTATTACGAAGCGTTGGACCAGTTTCAACCCTGCCGCCGTCATGCGCGCCCGCGGCCGGAAGCTCCCGCGCACAAGCGCGCCGCATGACATCCGCCGATGCCTGACCGCCGCCCATGATCGTTCCCCTGATCAAGTCCGCCGCCAATGGCGCAGTGCGCCGCTGGTCTGTCTTGCGCGAGCGCGACGATGTACAGAACGTCCTGAAAGTTTTGCAGTACACACTGCTTGCGGCGATCATTATCTATCTTCTTTACAAGTTGACCCATATGGGCTGGCGCGACGTGATCGGATCGCTGCCGGAAAGCCCGTGGTTCTATCTTTTCTTTGGCTTGCGGTTTTTTGCGTTGCCGGTCTCGGAGCTGGCGCTTTACGAAATCGTCTGGTCGCGGCCGCTGGTGCGCCATTTTTTCGTGTTCATTCGAAAGCGCGTCTATAATTTCGCTGTGATGGGCTATTCCGGTGAGGCGTTCCTGACGCTGTGGGCCCGCCGATGCCTGTCGCTGCCGCACAAGACCATCCTTGTGGGGGTGAAGGACAACAACCTTCTTTCGGCGTTCGCCTCCAATGCGGCCACGGTCGTTCTCCTGCTGACGCTCGCGGCGACTGGTGGGCTCAAAGCCGGACTGGAGGCTTTTCCCGGCGCACGCTGGCTGTTTGCGCTGGCTTTCCTATCCGCCGGCACGCTTTCGGTGCTGGTGATGATTTTCCGCGATAAGTTGATGGCGCTGCCCAAGGGGGTGATGCCCCGCCTGATCAGCGTCCATGGCGGGCGCCAGGCGCTGATTATCCTCCTTCATGCGGCGATGTACGCATCGGCCCTTCCCGGGGCGCCGGTGATGGCCTGGATCATGTTCATCACCATGCAACTTGTCCTCAGCCGCGTCCCGTTCCTGCCCAATCAGGACATCGTCTACCTCGGGGCGGCCTTGAGTCTCGCGCCGATTGTAGGCGCGCCGGAGGCGGCGGTGGCCGGGATGCTGGTGGCCGAGGCCGGGCTTTCCCAGATCTTCAATATCGCCATGTTTTTTGCGACCGCCCATCTCGCCAGAACCGAGATCGGCCCCCAAACCCGCGACAAGCCGCTGACGGCCGGTGCGGCGTCCTAAAATTGACTTGAAAACCCGCGGTTTTTTGGTTGCTGGCTTTCGAAACGGTCCGGAATTCGCTAGAGACCGTTGTCCCAGGCGTTGCCGGGCCGGCGACGCCCGGCCGGTCGCCGCCAGTTTTGTTTTTCGGCAGGTGCGCTCCCGCCCATGCAGCTCATTGATCGTTACATCCTGCGCTCCGTTTCGACGCCGCTTATCCTGGCGCTGACGGTGGCGGGCATGCTGCTCTTGATGGAGCACATGTTGCGGCTGTTCGATTTCGTTCTGGCCGAGCAGGGGCCTGTGGATGTCGTCTGGCGCATGCTCGCCAATCTGGTGCCTCATTATCTGGGGCTGGCGCTCCCCCTTGGCGCCTTTCTCGGGGTGATGCTCGCCTTTCGCAATCTCTCCATGTCGTCGGAGCTTGATGCGCTGAACTCGTCGGGCGCGTCTTTCGGACGGCTGATGCGTCCCGTTTACATGCTCATCCTTGTGCTGATGCTGTTCGACTTTCTGCTCGTTTCCTACATTCAGCCTTTCGCACGATACAAATACCAGCAGATCCGTTTCGATGTGACGTCGGGCGCGCTTGGCATCAAAATTCCGGCTGGTGAGTTCATCGAGATCAGCGACGGCGTCACCATTCGCCTCGGTCAGATAAATCCCGAGACCCGCGATGCGCGCGATATTTTCCTTGAGCGGAAAACGCGCGACGGGGGCCGGACCGTCATCACTGCGCGTTACGGATCGATTTCGACGACCCCTGAAATCACATCGCTATTGTTGAAATTGCAGAGCGGTCGCCAAGTGATCATCAACGCACTTGGCGACCGAATTCAGTCGCTGGATTTTGAAAGTTTCGATCTTGAGGTCGATCTGCCGGCTATCGGTGTCTTCCGCGATCGCGGCGGCGATGAGCGTGAGGCGACCATCAATGAGGTCATCCGTTTTCTGCGCACTCAGCCGAAAAGCGCGGAGCTTTACGGTGATTATTACGCCGGCTTGCAGTGGCGCATCCTCCATCCGTTGACGTTCCTTGTCCTGCCGATCCTCGGGGTCGCCATGGGTGTGACAGGCCGCCGGCGCGCTTCAAATTTAAAACCCGTCCTCGGGGTCGCTATCCTGATCGTCTATCACGAGGTAGTGGAGGAGTGGGGCAAGGTGATCGCCGCCAAGGGCCAGCTCTCCCCGTTCATCAGCATGTGGGGCATCTTCTTCATATTCGCGTTGTTGTCAGCGTTTCTTTATAGCGGCGCGATTGATCAGGCGCGCAAGACCAAGGTCATGTCGCGGCGGACGAGTGAGCCGGTGCGGATTGCGGCGCCGACGGCGGATGCGGCTGAATGAACTACGCGCGCAATATTCTGACGAATTATGTGGGGCGGATGTTTTTTCTCCGCTTCATCGGGCTCCTGATCTTTTTCGTGATCATCCTGCAGATGCTCGATCTGTTGAACCGCTCAAGCGATATTCTTTTGGCGGAGGGGGCTGGCTGGCCGTCAATGCTGCGCTACATCTCCTTACGTACGCCGCAGATCATCAGCCAGTTTACGCCCTTCGCCGCGCTTCTCGGCGTTGTTCTGACGCTTGCCGGCCTGTCTCATACCAGCGAGATCACGGTGATGCGCGCCGCCGGTATGTCGGTGAACCGCGTTCTGTTTCCGCTTGGTTTTGTTTGTGGGCTGATTACGCTCGCTCATTTCATCTTTCATGAAACGGTGACCGTGCGAACCTCGGAGCTGCTCGACTATTGGGAAGTAAATGATTACGCGGTCGACCTGCCGCCCGAAAGCGATACGCGCACCGATATTCGCATCAACTATGATGGCGAGTTTATCTCTGCGGAAAGCGCGGCGCGCTATGGCGATGCGGTGGTCCTGACCGGCGTGAATATCGACAATATGAATGACGGTCTTTTCGAAGAGGCGATCGAGGCGCGTTCGGCGCGCTATTCGGACGGCGCCTGGCGCCTTTACGGCGTGCGCAATCTCAACGCTCTCGACCAGACCGTGTCGCAGGCCGATGAAGTGATCTGGACCAACAGCCTCGATCCTGAATTGCTATTCGCGATGACGCTTGAGCCGGAGCAGACCAGCCTTGTGGAGCTCTCCGCCAAGATCGAACAGCTCAATAATGACCGCGCCGATACGCGCGCGCCCATGACGGCGTTTCTGTCGCGCTTTTCCAAACCCATGGCGACGCTGGTGATGCCGCTTCTTGGCGCCATTGCCGGGTTTGGCGTTCATCGTCAGGGCGTTTTGCTCGCCCGGGCGGTGACCGGCGCCGCGCTGGGGTTTGGCTATTTCGTCGCTGAAAACCTCGCTCTCGCCTTCGGCTCTCTTGGAGTGGTGCCAGCGATTATCGGCGCCTTTTTCCCGCTCGCCATTTTCATGGTGGTCGGGTTCTCGATCATTCTGTCCATGGAGAACTGATCAACTCTTTCTGCTTAACAGATTGTCAATGTTCTCGGTATAGTTGTATATAGTGCAATTTATGGTTGCGGTATTCGCAACGATCAGTTGCTGACTGAGCTAGAACAGGCGAGGGGCTTATGAGCGGGTTGATCCTGAAATTGCGTCCTCATGAGGAGCTAATGATCAACGGCGTGCTCGTTGAAAATGGCGAGCGCAACACCCGGCTCAGGGTGAAGACCGAGGGGGCCCATATTCTCCGCCTCAAGGATGCTTTGAGACCGGAAGAAGCAACGACGCCTCTGAAGCGCGCCTATTACATCGCCCAGCTTGCCGTCGCCGGGCAGCTCTCTGGCGTTGAGGCCGGAGCGATCCTCACCGAAGCGCTGGAAAACGCTTCTGAACTATCCCCTGAACTGGATGTCGAGGCCGATCTCGGCGCCTGCGTCGGCCGGCATGATTTTTACCAAGTGATGCGGTCCTTGCGGGGGTTGGCTTTCGCAGACCGGACGCCGGAGGAAGAGGACGGCGAGAGACCGTCCAGCCGGGCCGCCGCCGCAATTTAGCCTGCCTTTCAATGCGTCGCCCCGCCTTGTGCGCGCGGGTCATTTGCCCCAAATAGCCCGCCATGGCGGAACCAACCGACATCATCACCTTTGGCTGCCGGCTTAATGCCGCGGAAAGCGAAACCATGTGCAGGCTTGCGGCTGGCGCGGGGCTTGACGACGTAGTGGTGCTGAATACTTGCGCGGTCACGAACGAGGCTGTGCGTACGGCACGCCAGCGCATTCGCCGGGCCAAACGAGAACGGCCTGATGCGCGCATTATCGTGACGGGCTGTGCGGCGCAAACCGAGCCTGGCGCTTTCGCCGCCATGCCGGAAGTCACCGCGGTCATCGGCAATCAGGAAAAACTCGACGCTGCGCAGTGGGAAACCTTGGGTCAGGCTTTGGGCGCAGAACAGACCCCGGAAACGCACGAGATTATCCGCGTCAATGACATCATGTCAGCGCGTGAGACCGCCGGGCATATGATTGACGGTTACGGCGACCGCGCCCGCGCCTTTTTGCAAATCCAGAATGGCTGCGATCACCGCTGCACGTTCTGCATCATTCCCTATGGTCGCGGCAACTCACGGTCGGCGCCCATTTCACAGGTGGTCGAACAGGCGAAAAAACTTGTGGATGCGGGTCATCGCGAACTGGTCCTTACGGGTGTCGACATCACCTCCTGGGGCGCCGATCTTGACGGCGGGCCGAAGCTCGGGGCGCTCATAGCCGCCATTCTTGACAGCGCGCCTGACCTTTACCGCCTGCGGCTTTCCTCAATCGACGGCGCGGAAATTGACGACGAGCTGTTTGAGCGGCTGGCGGGCGACGCGCGCGTGGCGCCGCACCTTCATCTCTCGCTTCAGGCTGGCGATAACATGATTTTAAAGCGCATGAAGCGCCGCCACAGTCGTGAAGACGCCATTGAGTTATGCTCTCGCATACGCGCGCGCCGTCCCGATATCGCATTCGGCGCTGACATTATTGCGGGGTTTCCGACGGAAACCGAAGAGATGTTTCAAAACAGTCTCGACATTGTCGATGAGGCGGGACTGTCCTGGCTTCATGTTTTCCCCTTCTCCCCACGCGAGGGAACGCCGGCGGCGCGTATGCCGCAATTGCCGCGCGCGACAATGAAAGAGCGCGCAGGCCGACTGCGCGTCAAGGGTGAGGCGGCTGCGGCGGCGTTTCTCGACAGTCTTGTCGGGCGGACCGAAGACGCCATTCTCGAAAGCGGCGGCCGCGCGCGTCTCGGTAATTTCGCCGTGGCGCGCATTGAGGCGCCGGGGCGCATCGGCGATATCATCCGTATCAGGATTACCGGGCGCGATGATGGTGGCCTGCTCAGTGAAGCGGCGTAAGGTTGAATTTCAGGAAAGTTGAGGGCCCCTTTGGCAGGTAATTTCTTCTCCGGCATGTTTGGCAAGAAAAAGCGTGAGAGCGAGGATGCGCCTGCGGAAGATTCTGCGCCCGCCGCCGAAATAAAAGGCATTGAGACAGTGACCTCCAGTGAAGCAGCTGAGAAGGCGCCGCAATCTGACGTTTCCGCGAGCGCCCCAGATCCGGTAGCAGGCCCCATAACAGACATGGCGCCTGCTCCTGTCGCCTCTGACGCCGCGGCGCCGCCAGAAAAGAAAAAGGGTTGGCTGTCGCGGCTTCGCGACGGGCTGTCGAAATCTTCGGACAAACTCACTGAAGGCGTCACCGCCATCTTCACTAAGCGCAAGCTTGATGACGATACGATTGACGAACTGACAGACCTTCTTATCACGGCTGATCTCGGCGTTCCCGCCGCGACCCGCATCACGACCGCACTGGCCAAGGACAAGTTCGACAAGGACATCACTGACGAGGATGTGCGCAGCGCGCTGGCCCTGGAAGTCGCCGCCACGCTCGCCCCGCATGAAAAGCCGCTTCAGATCGATGGCGCAAAAAAGCCCCACATTCTTCTGATGGTGGGGGTCAACGGCGCCGGGAAGACAACCACGATCGGCAAGCTTGCGAGAAAATTCGCCGATGAGGGAAAGTCCGTCATGCTCGCCGCCGGCGACACTTTCCGCGCGGCGGCCATCGAACAGCTTCAGGTCTGGGGCGACCGAACCGGCGCGCCAGTGATCGCCCGCAAGGTTGGGGCCGATGCGGCGGGGCTCGCTTTCGACGCCGTGAAAGAAGCGCAGGAAAAAGGCGCCGACATTTTGATGATCGATACGGCGGGACGGCTTCAGAACCGCAAGGAATTGATGGACGAGCTCGCCAAGATTGTGCGCGTGATTAAAAAGCTCGATGAAACCGCGCCCCATGATGTGATTTTGACCCTCGACGCTACGGTGGGCCAGAACGCGCTCAGCCAGGCGAAGGTCTTCACGGAAATCGCCGGGGTTACCGGGCTTGTCATGACCAAGCTTGACGGCACAGCGCGCGGCGGCGTCCTTGTTGCGCTTGCGGATCAGTTCAAACTGCCCATTCACTTCATCGGCGTCGGCGAAGGCGTTGAGGATTTGCAAAGCTTTAACGCCGATGCCTTCTCCAAGGCGCTGGCGGGCCTCGCCGCATAACGCCGCAAAGTAAATTCAGGGATTTCCAATGAGTTCAGACGTGCAAGTGAAGGGTCAGAAACTGACCGGCGGCGCCAAATTCGCCGTGGAGATGGGCCCCCTCGCCGTCTTCATGATTTCCTATTTTTTCGGGGGGCGTCTGGTCTCGCTGGCGGGCTCTGTCACCGGTCACGAATGGTGTCTGCGTGAAGGTTCGGAAATGTATCTCGCGGTCGCGGCCTTCATGCCGTCTTTCGCGCTCGCCTTCGCCTATAGCGTCTGGAAGGAAAAGCGCATCGCCCCGATGCTGCTCGTCAGCGGCGTCATTATCGGCGTTCTCGGCACGCTGACGCTCGTTTTGCATAACAAGACGTTCTTCTACATGAAGCCGACAATCGTCTATGCGTTGTTTGCGGCGTTGCTTTACGCCGGTCTGCGGACCGAGCGAAATTTCCTGCGCACGCTTTTTGACGGCGCCTTGCATATGCCCGATGAGGCCTGGCGCACTCTGACCATTCGCTATTCCCTCTTTTTTGCAGCGCTTGCCGTCGCAAATGAAATCGCCTGGCGCTGGCTGACCACCGGTTGTCCGCCGGAGCCTGCGCTTCCCGCATCGGCCGCCGGCGGCTGGGCGTGGCTGTTAACCGAGTGCGGCGTCGAACAGGTCGCCAAATGCGCAGGCGAGGCCAACTGGGTGAAGCTCAAGGTTTTCGGCTTCACACTTGTCAGTCTGATTTTTACGGCGGTGCAGGCCCCTTTTATCGCCAAGCACATGCCTGAAGAGAGTGAGAGCGAAGACGACACGTCGGCGTCCTAAACGCCTTGCGCCCTAAAGTCCGGCCACAGGATTGGAGAAGGGCGCAAAGTTGCTGCGGTCTTTTGTCTCGTGATACTGCCTCAAGGCCCATCCGACCGATGGAAATGCGAGATCGGCCCAGGGAATGTCAGCCCAGTCATAAAGGCCAACCGCTTCGCTTTCGGGGCCGGGGGCGATGTCGGGGTGTTTCAGTTTCGCCCGGAACATGAGTTGCACCTGCGAAATCCGGGGGATCGAATAGACTGCGAGCAGGCGCTCGATTTCAATATCTGCAAACGCCTCTTCGTGCGCCTCGCGCGCGGCGCCGTCTTCGGCGGTTTCATGCAATTCCAGATAACCGGCCGGCAGCGTCCAGTAACCGATACGCGGCTCGATGGCGCGCTTGCACAGAAGAATCTTTTCTCCCCATGTGACGACAGAGCCGACGACGATTTTTGGATTTTTGTAATCCACAAAACCGCAAGTGGCGCAAACGTCGCGCTCCAGCGAATCGCCATTGGGAACTTTGCGGATGAATTCGGGTTCATGTTGTGGCGTTTTTGGCATTGTCTCCGTCCTGACGAGGCACACGGACGATCGGTCCAAATCGGATATTTTCCGCATACGTAGGTATTGCATTTTCACATATGGCGCGCGATATGCTACCCCATAAGACAGACAGTCAAAACCGTCCGCATCGGGCGTATTTTCAAAGGCGTATAGACACGCTTACGCGGCGCTGCACTCGGGTGGCGTTGCAAAAGATCAAGAGTGGAGATCATGAACAAAAAGCCGTTATGCCGGAATGCGTTCGGAATTTCCGCCGTGACCGGAGTGTTCGTGATCTAAGATAGCTCAAAATCGCTTTTTTACGTTCTATTCGCCTTTTAGTAGCCAAAAACGGAGAATAATATGGCTTACTCACTGAAGAACTCGCCAGGCCATCTGTTGCGCCGCGCGCAGCAATACGCCCATGACCTTTATTCCACCGAAGTTGGCGTCAGTGGTCCGACCCCGCGCCAATATGAGGTGCTTCACGTCGTCGCCCAGAATGCCGGCCTCAGCCAGACCGATCTTGTGCAACAGACGGGCATCGACCGCTCCACGCTCGCTGACATGATCGCGCGGATGATGAAAAAAGGCCTTTTGTCGCGTAAACGCACCAAGGAAGATGCACGCGCCAACGCTGTGTCGATCACGCCGGCTGGCAAACGCATGCTCACGGCCGCCAATGCGAAAGTCGCGAAGGCTGAAAATGCAGCGCTCGCCGTTCTGCCGAAAACCCAACAGACGGCGTTCATGAAATCGCTGCGCACCTATGCCGAGGCTCTCGACAAGATGGCCGAAGGCGCTGCTGCGCCGGCGAAGAAGAAAACGGCGCGCAAAGCCGCCAAGAAAAAGGCGCCCGCCAAGCGCAAAACGACTGCGAAGCGTAAGACCACGAAAAAGCGCCGGACGAAGCGTCGCTAATCTCACGGGATTTTGATGACAGGAAAACGCCGCTCCCAGAGAGCGGCGTTTTCTTTTTTCCAGAGTTTAGCGTCTTCGAGGCGCGCGCCATTCGACTGTGGGCGGAGGGCCGCCAACGGCGCCGCTTGAACTGACCGGTCGCGGCGGATAGCCGCCCATGGAGATCATGCGGTCATACATGACGATCGCCGCGGCGATGGAAAGATTGACGCAAAATCGCGTCGGAATTTTTACAAGGTGGGTGCACAGCGCGCTCGCCTCTGGCGAGAGGCTGCCCTTTTCAGGCCCCAGAAGATAGGCGGCGTTCAGGGGATGGCGAAAGCTTGGCAGTTCGACAGCGCGATCATCAAGCTCGACGCCGACCAGAACGCAGCCCTTGGGCAGGCGCATCTCATCAAGCGTCGCCCATTCGTAAAGCGGCAGATGTGTGTCCGATTTCGACGTATCGGCGAGATTGACCTCTCGCGCCTTGTGATGGGCTTTGATGCTGAAGGCGAAGCTGGCGTTGAAGGCGTGGGCGGTTCGTAAGACTGCGCCCAGATTCATCGCCTTCGAAATGCGTTCTGAACCGATGCCGAAATAACCACGCATGAGATGCCCCTTCGTCCTGGTCGCGCCTACCGGCTGAGGCGCACGGGGTCAAGCCGGGCTTTCCTTCATGATGTTCGGGTGGGCGCCCACATGGACCTTGAAGCCCGTTTCAGGGCATGCTGGGTCTATGAGTGAAGCCAGCAACGAAAACGGCGACGACGATCGCATCAAATTTTTGGTGATTGCCTCCACCGCGCCGGAAGCGCGCCTCGCCGCGTTTTTTGCGGGCCGGCGCGCCCGACGCTCCAATGCGCGTGTGGCGTTGCTTGCGATTGTGGAGCCGCCGGAATTCGGTCATTGGGCCACGGTTGCGGAGACCATGCGGGCAGAAGCCCATGAAAAGGCTGAAGGCATTCTTCGCGAATTCGCCGCAGAGGTGAAGGCTCAATCGGGTGAGGACCCGGAAGAGATTGTGCGTGAGGGAGTGATGGTGGACGAAATCCGAAAACTCATTGACGAGGATTCGGCGATGTCGATTCTCGTTCTTGGCGCTTCAACGGAAAGCTCCGGGCCGGGCCCGCTTGTCTCGGCGCTCGCCAAAAACCCGGCCTATCTTGGCGCGCGGCGTATTCCTGTGACGGTGGTGCCGGGAGAGATGACGCGCGATGAATTACGGCGGCTTGCAGGTTGATGGACGAAGACAAGTTTAACCTGCCGGGAAAGCATTATTTCCTGTCGCATTCCGTGGGCGCCCAGCCGAAGGCATGGGAAAGCGCTGTCATGGCTGGTTATGCGGGCCCCTGGCGCACGGAGGGGTTTCATGTCTGGGACCCTTGGTTCGAGACGATTGAGCGCTTCAAGACCGGACTGGCGCCGATCATCGGCGCGGCGCCGGGCGACATTTGTCCGCAGACTAATGTTTCTGGCGGCGTGTCGAAAATCCTTTTCTCTCTGCCGGAACGAAAAGGTCGTGCGAAAATTGTGCTGACCGAGGACGCCTTTCCAACCGTCGGCTTTGCGCTGGCGCAAGGCGCGCGTCACGATTACGAGCTTGAATTTATCCCCGGCGGCGCGGCGCTCGCCGACCCGGATGCGTGGGCCCGCGCCTTCGCCGATGACGTGCAGCTGGTCGTTCCCATGCAGGTCTATTCGAACTCATCGGTGCTGGCCCCGATTGAAGAAATTGCAAAACGGGCCCGCGCGGCGGGCGTCTTCTCGCTGGTTGATGCAGCCCAGGCCGCGGGCGCGGCGCCCTTAAAGCTCAATGACTGGCGGCCGGATTTTGCTGTGGGCACTTCGCTGAAATATCTGTGCGGCGGGGCCGGCGCCGCCTGGCTCTGGGCCAATCCGGATACTGCGAAGGAATGCAGGCCGCTCGATGTAGGCTGGTTCTCGCACGAAGACCCGTTCGAGTTCGACATTCATCATTTCGATTATGCGCAGGGCGCGGCGCGCTTCACCGGCGGCACGCCCTCGGTCGCGCCTTTCGCCGGGGCGGCGGCGGCGCACGAAATTATCAACGAGCACGGGGTTGAGGCGATCTACGCCCATAACCAGCGCCTGTTGTCGCGGCTCATCAATGCACTGCCGCGCGATGCGTTTATTTCATCGACGAAAGAGGGCGCACGCGGGTCCGCCGCGCTGATCAAGGTCCGCGATTATGACGCCGCCGCGCAGGCGCTCGCGAAAGCAGGCGTCGGGCATGACACCCGCCTCGGCGCCGTGCGGATTTCAGTTCATCTTTACAATGATGAAAACGATATCGACGCGCTGATCGCGGCGATCGAACCGCACCTATAGATCGAACTTCAGCGACACTGGCGCGTGGTCCGACGGTTTTTCCCAGCCGCGGGCGTCGTCGTGAATGCGATAGGCGTCGCGGCCCAGCGCCAGCGCTGGTTTTTTCAACGCCGGACTGACCCAGATGTGGTCGAGACGGCGGCCGCGATTGGAGGCGCGCCAGTCCTTCGCGCGATAGGACCACCAAGTGTAAAGTTTTTCCGGCTCGGGGATCAGTTCGCGCGCGACATCGACCCAACCATGAGACGCAATGACTGCGTTCAGTTTTTCAACTTCGATAGGTGTGTGCGAGACGACTTTCAAAAGCTGTTTGTGTGACCAGACATCATTTTCCGTCGGCGCCACATTGAGATCGCCCACCAGCACCGCTTTCGAGCGCGGGCCCAGCTCGCCGAACCAGTCGCGCATCTCGTCAAGGAAATCGAGCTTGTGCGCGAACTTGTCGTTCTTCTTCGGGTCCGGTTCGTCGCCGCCTGCGGGTACATAGAAATTATGGATTCGGATGCCGCCCGCGACGCTCGCCGCAATATGGCGGCAATCGCCCTTGTCGCAAAAGCCTCGGATTTCCACATTCTTCAAAGGCAGGCGCGAAACGATGGCGACGCCGTGATATCCGGCCTGCCCCGACACCGCCTGATATTCATAACCCGCAGCGCTCAGCGCCTTGCCCGGGAAATTATCGTTCAGACATTTTATTTCCTGAAGACACAATACATCCGGCGCTTCTTCCTTAAGGAAACGGGTGACATGATCGATCCGTAGGCGGACGGAATTGATGTTCCAGGTGGTGATTTTCATGGGGCGGCAGGGCTCTCACGAGGGGGCGGGGTATGGCCCCGGATAGGGGCCGGGCGCAGGAGCGTCAAGACGAAAGCGGCCCCTGGACGCTCTGCGTCCGCCATTGGCAATTGCCGGATGCATCGGCGCGGCGTAGGAGCGGCGGTCGATGGAGAGCCTTGCGCAATTTTTGCCGGAGGCGGTCCCCTTGTGGGCCGCATTGCTGGTCGTTTTCTCAAGCTTTTTCACAGGCGCGATCACGGCGGCCTTCGGGCTTGGGGGCGGGCTGGCGCTGCTGGCCGTGATGAGCGCGGTTTTCCCCGCCGCCGCTGTGGTGCCGGTTCACGGGGCGGCCCAGGCCGGGGCGAACGCCGGGCGGTTCTATCTTCAACGCAGGGAGGTCGTCTGGCCCATTGTCCTGTGGTTCAGCCTTGGCGGGCTGATCGGCGCCGGGCTCGGCGGCCGACTGGCGGTCGAGACCCCGGTCTGGCTGTTGCGCGGGAGCGTTGGCGCTTTTGTCATCTGGACCCTTTGGGGGCCGAAACTGAAAGGCTTCGCTCCCGGCAAGGCGACCTATTTCACCGTGGGGGTCATCACCGGGTTTCTCACCATGTTTTTCAGCGCCACCGGTCCGATTGTGGCGGCGATGCTGTCGGCGACGGCGCTTGGCCGGCTGAATGTCGTCGCGACCCATGCGGCGGCCATGGTGATCCAGCACATCATGAAGATCACGGCCTTTGGCCTGCTCGGCTTCGCCTATGGGGAATGGGTGTGGCTTTTGGGGGCGATCCTCATCTCGGGCTTCGCCGGCACCTATATGGGCACCCACTATCTGCGGGCCATGCCGGAGGAGACGTTCCGCAAGGGATTCCGTTTTATCCTGACGGCGGTGGCGGTTTACCTGCTCGGCGCGGCGCTTCTGGAAATCAGAACAGGTTGAATGACGAGCCGGTGATGCAAACCGGCCAGCGGCCGAATTCGAACAGGCGAAACTTCGCCGCCAGCGGGTGGTTTTCGGCGTCGAAATCACTATCCGCCGCCGCGATGAGCGCGAGCGCCGCGCCATTGGCGGCCTGCACAGCGGCGCCGACGCAAAGCGTCTTGATCTGTTCATCGTCGAGATCGCTGAGATAGGAGAGCTCCTCGACGGCGTCCTTGGCTGGCTCTGAGACTTTCTCGGCGATCAGCGCCATACCGATCCGCAAGGCGTCCTCGGACAAAAGCTCGAGCGCCCGGCCGGTCAGGTCGGCCCGCAGGGATTCTTCAGCCTCCCAGGCGGCGCTCTGCCAGTCGAGGCTTTCGGCGACCGACGCTGCATCCTCCCAGTCCATCAGCATGGCGATTTGCGCATCGGGAAAGCCAAGCCCGGCGCAATAGTCATCCGCCGCCGCCTTCGCGCCGGGGGTCAGCGCCTCGCCGATATTGGCGAACCACGGAATGCGGTCGAGGGAGCGGGCGAAGCGCGACAGGCGGGCAAGGCCCGGCAGCTCCCGTTCCAGATCTTCGAGGTCGGTTTCGTCCATGAAAGGGTCCTTCCGGGATCAGCGGTTCGGCGGGCGCCCGAGAGGGCGTATCTTGGGGCAGACATAGGCCCGCTGCGCCAAAGAAAAAAGGCGTCCGATCACGAAGATCGGACGCCAAGCTGCGCTGTTGCGCCTACGCCGGGAGGGGATATTCCGGCGACGCGGTTGGCATATTGAGCCTGCAAGCGGGGGGGCAACGCCGGCCCAACATCATTGCCTATCGCGTAGTGTTACATTAACGCATCACGAGGCGTTTTTTCAATAGGAAGACGAAAAAAAACTTGCGTGTGACACTGTTACAAAATGGCAAGCATAAGTGGCCCGTTGTGGCCTACCTGTCCAGGAACCGGCCACCTGCATCCGGCGCCCGGAAGAGGCTGTTGGCCAGACGTTCGCCGTAAACCACCTTGTCGAGGGTGACGACGGTGATCCCGCCCTGAAGGTCGCGCACAATCCAGCGGCGCAGTTTCAGATCCGGCGCATCGGCGATGATGGTGAGCTCGCCTTCGGTTTCTTCATCCTCGGAGGCAAAGGTGATTGCGACCGTGTCGACGCCGCGATCGACAGAAACAACGCGCGCGTCATCGCGGTCGATTTTTTTCTGCAACAAAAATTTCAAAGGCGTCTTGCCGGCGGGATAAGAGTCCGTTGTCTCAAGTTCTTCATCGCGCACATAGACCATGCCGCCATTGGCGACGATCAAAAGCGGCGCAGGCGGATCATATTCAAAACGCAAAAGACCGGGACGGCGCAGGTAAAACTTGCCTTCCGAGATGGCCCCAGACGGCGCGATCTGGGTGAAGTCGCCTTGCAGCGTATCGAGCCCTTCAAGCCAGCTAATCAGTTTTTCGACGACCGCGTCATCGCTTTCATCTTCAAAGGCGAGGGGGCCGTCATACTCATCGCGCAAATCCGCGCTGACGGCGTCGGCGCCGGGTTCGGCGGTTTTCACCGCCGCAGCGTTAATCTCCTCGATAGTGATCGCTTCCGGTTGCGATTGCGTCGCGGCGGGCGTCTCCGCCTGGGCCAACACAATCGGTTGCGCCGGTTCTTGCGCCTCCGGCCGCGCCGCCATGGCGCCGTCAACGCACATCAGAGAAATAGCAGACAAAAGCGCAAGGCTCATGGGTCGTCTCCGGTTGTCTTGAGCTCTATCTAGGAAAGGCCGGTGTCCAAAGGAAGTCGCGATTATGGCGTGGAAATGGCTCCCTTACACAAATCTCACACGAAATTGTGACCGCGTGGTTTAACTCATCAGCGCGTAAGGGCCGCCACGCTCCAGCGCGCGGGCATAGGCGGGGCGCGCCTGAAACCGCATCCGGTAGGCCGCGATGTTCGGATAGGCGTCGCCAGCTCCCCGCGCCGAGAACGCCTCCACCGGAAAGCTCATGATGATGTCTGCGGCGGTGATGTCGTCTCCGGCAAGCCATGGCGTGTTGTTCAACGTTGTTTCAAGGAAATCATATTGCGCCTTCATCGTGTGATTGAGGTAGCCTTCACGAATGGAGCCGGCGATTTTCTTTGCAATGGGTTTGGCGAAAAAAGGCATCGGCGCCGTTTCGATCCGGTTCACGAACAGCGTGAACACAAGCGGCGGCATATAGGTTCCTTCGGCCGCATACATCCAGTAGCGATATTGATCGAAGGCTGGCGTTCCTGGCGCCGGGCGAAGCTTGCCATGACCATAGGCATCGAGAATATGCTCGATCATCGCGCCGGTTTCGGCGAAGATTTTTCCATTGTCATCGATCACCGGCGACTTGCCGAGCGGGTGGACTTTCATCAGTTCCGGCGGCGCGAGATTGGTCTGTTTGTTTCGCTCATAGCGCTTGACCTCATATGGCGCGCCAAGTTCTTCCAGAAGCCAGAGGATGCGTTGCGACCGGGAGTTTTCCAGGTGATGAACTGTCAGCATAAAGAGGGTTCCTAATAAAGTTTTCCGAGTGCGTCCTTTGTGAAGTTCTGGAGATCGCCGGTGCGGCCTTCGCGAATTTTTACAGCCCATTCCGGGTCCTGCAATAAAGCCCGGCCGACAGCGATCAGATCGAATTCTTCGCGGTCCATCATTTCAACCAGACGGTCAAGGCTGGCGGGCTCCGATGTCTCGCCGCCATAGGCCGCGATAAACTCGCCCGTTAGCCCCACAGAACCAACCGAAATCGTCGGTTTGCCAGTGACTTTTTTCGCCCAGCCAGCGTCATTGAGCGACGAGCCTTCGAAGGAAGGCTCCCAGAAACGGCGCTGCGACATATGGAAAATATCAATGCCGGCTTCGACAAGCGGCGCCAGCCATTGCTCCATTTCCTGCGGCGACGCCGCCGTCTTGGCGGCGAAGTCCTGCTGCTTCCATTGCGACAGCCTAATGATCAGCGGATAGTCCGCGCCGACCTTTTCCCGCGTCCGGCGAATGATTTCACTGGCGAAGTGCGTGCGGCCATTCCAGTCCCCGCCCCATTTGTCGTCGCGCAGATTGGTCTGATCCCAGAAGAAACTGTCGATGAGATAGGAATGCGCGCCGTGAAACTCGACGGCGTCAAAGCCGAGGTCTTTTGCGGCGACGGCGGAGTCGACAAACTCGGTGATGGCGGTCTCAATCTCCGCTTCGGACATCGGCTCCCAAATCGCTTTGCCCGGAACCTTTACCCCGGATGCGGACCAGGACGGAATTTCGGGATGGGCTGTTTTTTCAGGATTGCGGTAGGGCCCTTCATGCCAGAGCTGGATGCCGATCTTGCCGTCTGCGCCATGGACGCCGTCGACGACTTTCTGCCAGCCGGCTTTTGCGGCGTCGCTCACGATGTTCGGGACATTTGGGGTGCCGCTCGCCGTCGTTTCATTAGTCGAGACGCCTTCGGTGAGAATGAGACCGACATCTCCCTCAGCGCGGCGGCGGTAATAGGCGGCGACATCTTCGCCCGGAATATTGCCCGGCGAAAAGCTGCGCGTCATGGGCGCCATGACAATACGGTTTTTGAGGTCGAGATTTTCTGATGTGAACGGCGTGAACAGAATATCGGTCGTCGCGGACATGAAAGGGCTCCTTTTGAACAGCGCTTATGTGCGCGAAGGCGCCCGTTCATACAAGACTGCAGCGCAGCCCCGCCCGCTCATTGCCCGTTCACCGATTAGCAAGCGCCGCCATCAGGCTGGTGTTCTCGCATGGCTCATCCATTCGGACAGAAGCATTATCGCTCAGCCAGGACTGGTAATAGGTGGTCAGTTTTCCGTGACCCGTCTCGAATGCGCGAACAGGTTTTGAGCACAGCATGGCGAGGATCACACCGTGCAGGCGGTTGGTCACCACCTCATCATGTTCCTGAAACAGCCTAAAAGCGCGAACAATGACCCCTGTGCGCCATGCGCGCCACAGCGTTAGCGGCAAAGGCGTGTGCAGGGTCTTTTCGTCAAGCCGGTGCAGATAGTGTCCGGCCCGCATCATCCGCCAGTCATGTGCAGACAGAAAGCCCGGCCAGTCGAGAAGACTGTCATTCGGCGCGCCGGCGATGGCGTCGAGCTTTGCGTTTTTGAAACCGGGGTGATCCTGCCGGACAAAATACAGCGTGTCTGTGGGCGGTGTCTTTGCATATTGCGGGACGTCGTCATCAAGATAATGCGCGATGTCCGGCAAGGCTTCGATGTTATTGTGGAAGTGTCGCCGCAACATGGCGACGCTCACCTGGTCGCGCCCGCAAATCGTCAGATTTTCGAAGCGGGCGAATAACGCTGCTGTTTGCTCCAGCGATTGCGGGTTTTTGAAAAACACCGTCTGCGGAAAAATCACGGCCCCTTGCGCCGGATGCGCGTTCATGACGTCTTCGCGCAATTGCTGATGCGTCTTGTGCACATCGCCGAAATTGCCGCCGCCCTGAAACACGAAAACCGCGTCCGCCGGAAACTGTTTTGACAGCGCCTTGCGGTAATTCTGGATGCAATAGCTGTCGATGACCCGGTTGCCATTATCCCTGAAAAACGCCTCAGTCGCGTAGGAAATCAGGATGTCGCCCACATTATGGTAAACGGCGTAATCGAAATGAATGACGGGCGCGCCCTCGGGGACGAGCCCTTTCAGCGCGGTGAGGCGTGACTTCAAAGAGCCGGTATTGGTGGCGTGCTGGTTCATGGGGCTCGCAAGGGCGGGACCAGGCAATCTGGCCCCAATCGCCTTATCAAAGTCTTGAAAGGGTGGCGAAAGTCGTCCAAGTCGCCGCGCCATGCAATTAAAGTTTCCGTAGGGCCCGTTCGCCCATGGCCTGCGGCGCCTTCTCTCGCTAGAACCCGACCATGAAATTCCTTGATCGCGCAAAAATTTATATTCAGAGCGGCGCCGGCGGCGCCGGCTGCCTGTCATTCCGGCGCGAGAAGTTTGTCGAGTTCGGCGGCCCCAACGGCGGAGACGGCGGCGCGGGCGGCCATGTCTGGGCCGAAGCGGTCGAAAATCTCAACACGCTGATCGACTATCGTTACCAGCAGCATTTCAAGGCAAAGGGCGGCCGCCCCGGCGAGGGGTCCAACCGCACCGGCGCGTCCGCCGATGATCTTGTAATCAAAGTCCCGGTCGGCACGCAGATCTTTGAAGAAGACGAGGAAACGCTGATCGCGGATCTCGATACGCCGGGGGAGCGGGTGTTGCTTGCGAAAGGCGGCAATGGCGGTTTCGGCAATGCGCGGTTCAAATCGTCCACCAACCAGGCGCCGCGCCGCGCCAATCCTGGCCAGCCGGGAGAGCAGCGTACGATCTGGCTGCGGTTGAAGCTGATCGCCGATATCGGGCTTGTTGGCTTGCCGAATGCAGGAAAGTCGACCTTTCTGGCGGCGGTTTCCGCTGCGAAACCAAAAATCGCGGATTATCCGTTTACGACGCTTCACCCCAATCTCGGCGTGGTGCGCGTCGGCGAAGGACAAAGTTTCGTCCTCGCTGATATTCCGGGCCTGATCGAGGGCGCCCATGAAGGCGCGGGGATAGGTGACCGTTTTCTCGGCCATGTGGAGCGCTGTGCGGCCCTGCTCCATCTTGTTGACGGGACACAGGAAAATGTCGCCGGCGCATATCGCACGGTGCGCGGCGAGCTTGAGGCCTATAGCCAGGACCTTGCGAAAAAACGCGAAATCGTTGCGCTCAATAAAATCGATGCGTTAACGCCGGAAGAAATCGAGACCCGCAAGGCGGCGCTCGCCGACGCTTCGGGCGTAAATGTCGAAGTGATTTCGGGGGCGACGGGCAAAGGCATTCAGCCGATTTTACACAAGCTGATGGCGCTCGCCGCCGCCGCGCGCGGTGAACAGGTGAAATCCGTCGAAGTTGATGAGCCGGAAGACGAGCCGTGGACGCCGTAACGGCTGTTTGATCGCTGCGCCGGTTGGATTCTCCTCCCGCCCCCCTTAAGTAGGGCCCGCCGCAGCCGGGGGTGGTCCTTGACGTCAACTCAGAAGACAGAGCGCCGTCGTATCGGGCTGCTGGGCGGCTCGTTCAATCCACCGCATCAGGGCCATCGCGAGATTTCACTCGCGGCGCTGGAAAGGCTGGGGCTGGACGCCGTGTGGTGGCTGGTTACGCCGGGCAATCCACTCAAGGACCCCGGCATTTACGCGGCCTATGAAGACCGTTTGCGCCTGGCGCGGGTCGTCGCCAATCACCCGGACATTGTGGTTAGTGATTTTGAACGCCGGCGCGGCTTGCAATACACCGCCGAGACCCTCGACGCGCTGCAGGCGATCAATCCCAACGCCGCGTTTGTCTGGCTTATGGGCGCCGACGGGCTGGCGAGTTTTCATCGCTGGAAAGGCTGGCGCCACATCGCCGAAACCGTGCCGATCGCAGTTTTTAACCGCCCCGGTCACAGCAGTGACGCACTTATAAGCGAAGCTGCAAAAGAGCTTGGCGTTTTCCGCATCGACCCTGAAGACGCCATGTCGCTCAGTGAAACCGAACCGCCCGTCTGGGTGTTCTTTGCGGATACAGAAAATCCGCTTTCTTCAACCGCCATCAGGAGCAGAAAAATCAGCCATTCTCTAACCATAGACCGTCCCGATGATCTTATCGCGCCATGTGGCGCGCTCGCCTTTTTTCTAGATCTTCATCCTGATCTGGGCGATTTCCGCGCCGACGTGATCGAAGGCTTGTCGCTGCCGCAGAAAAACATTTCACCGAAATATTTTTATGACGAAGCGGGCTCCAAACTGTTCGACCAGATTACCGGGCTTGATGAATATTATCCGACCCGCACCGAGAAGAAGGTGTTTTTAGAAAACGCCGCGGAGATTACGGCCGCGATCGGTCCGCGCGCGGCGATCTTTGAATATGGCTCCGGCTCCAGCGAAAAAATCGAATGGCTTGTGAACGGATTGAAAGACCCGGTCGCTTATGTGGCGATGGATATTTCCCGCGACCACCTTCTTGAAAACGCGTCCGCCATTGCGGAAGTGCTGCCGATACCCGTCGCGGCGATCTGCGCCGATTTTCATTCGCCTATTGAGCTTCCGAAAAGCGTCCTCCCACAGGCCGATCACTGGCTCGGATACTTTCCGGGGTCGACCCTCGGCAATATGACCCTGTCGGCGGCGCAGCGTTTTCTGGAGCGCGCTTCGGCGACGCTCGGGTCCGGCGCGCAATTCCTTATTGGCGTCGACCTCGTCAAGGACAAGGCCGTGCTTGAAGCCGCCTATAATGACGCCCGCGGCGTGACGGCGGCGTTCAACCTAAACCTCCTTGCACGGATGAAGTCGGAATTGGGCGCGAAGCTCAATATTGATGATTTCGAGCATTACGCCTTTTACAATGACGTCGAGGACCGCATCGAAATGCACTTGCGGGCCAAGTGCGCCACGGTGATTGAGGTGGATGGCGAGCCTTATGGCTTTGTGCCTGGAGAGACGCTGCACACCGAAAACTCGCACAAATTCACCTTCGAAAAACTCGAGGGTTTGGTTAACCAAACCCCCTGGCGCCTTGAAAAATCATGGACCGATGAAAAGGGCTGGTTCGGCGCGTGCCTTTTGAGCAACAGCTAATTTGGCCGTTCCGGTTGGAGCGGGCTGGAAACAGCACTATATCTACAGAGCGGGAACGTTCCCGCGCAGCGTATGGAGAGCGGAGCTGAACGCACAGCAAGGCGCCGCGGCCGCCGGTAAGGCCGCAATAGGATTGGCGGCAAACCAGTCCAATCTGGGGCAGGAGACAGGGGACGTGTTGTCGAACCTCTCTCCCGAAGAACGCAGCCAGGCCATTTTATCCCTCATTCTGCAAGAGCTTGATGACGACAAAGCCGAGAATGTCGTCACCATCCCGCTTGCGGGCAAGTCTGATCTCGCCGACGCTATGGTGATTGCGTCAGGCCGTTCGCAGCGACATGTGAGCGCCATGGCCGACAAGGTCATGCGGCGGCTCAAGGAGGCTGGCATGGGCCGGGCGCGGATCGAAGGCGCTAGCGCCTGCGATTGGGTTTTGATCGACGCCGAGGATGTGATCGTTCATCTCTTCCGCCCTGAAGTGCGTGATTTCTACAATCTTGAGCGCGCCTGGTCGGAAGCGGCGCACGCGCCCGTTCAATCCGACGCCTGATCGGCGACACGCAAGGAACTTCCGCCCATGCGGCTTCAGATCGCCGCAATCGGTAAAATGCGCGGGCGCGCCGAGGCGACGCTCGTCGATGACTATCTCGACCGCGCACGCGGTTTCGGCCGCCGCATCGGATTTTCCGACGTTGCTCTAAAGGAATTCGAGGCGCCGAGAGCGCTGACGGGGCCGGCGCTCAAAAAACGCGAAGGCGAGCTTCTTCTCGCCGCCGCTCAAGACGGCGCCAAAATCTTCGTTCTCGATGAGGTTGGGGAAAATATTTCCAGCGAAAAACTCGCCGCGCTGCTTGAACGCATGCGCGATGACGGCGCCCCGGAGGCGGCGTTTTTCATTGGCGGCGCTGACGGGCACGACGCGCCGCTGCGCGATAAAGCCGATCACCTGATCTCTTTTGGAAAAGCAACCTGGCCGCACATGCTTGTCAGGGCGATGCTGGCGGAGCAACTATACCGGTCCATGACCATTCTCTCCGGCCACCCCTATCACCGTTCATGACGCTGCGGCTTTTCCTTTTCGCGCTTGCTTTTGTTGCGCCGCTTGATGCGCGCGCGCAGGTCGACTCCGAAGAGCTGAAAGCGGTGGAGCAACAGCTCAAGGAACGCGCTGAAGAAGAAAAGCGCCTGAAAAACGAAGCCGCCGCCAAGCAGCGCGAGGTGTCGGCGCTGCGCAACAGCCTGATCGAGACGGCGAATTCGATCCAGGAATCGGAACGCAAGGTCGCCGGGCTTGAAGACTCGATCGACGAACTCGAAGCGGAAAAGGTCGAAGCCGAGGCGGCGCTGAAAAAGGAAAGCGAGAATCTTTCCGATGTGCTCGCCGCGCTGCAGTCGCTTGAAATGTCGCGCCCGCCCGCGCTCCTCGTCAATCCGGAAGACGCCAACAAGGCCGCGCGCGCAGCGATGCTCCTGTCCGACGCCGCGCCGGAGGTCGAAGCCCGTGCGGCCCGTCTTCGCGGCGCTATTGAACGTCTCGCCGGGCTCGCCAGGGAGCTGGACAGGGATCGCGAAAGCTTCGCCAGGGAAAGCGGCGCCCTCGCCGCCCGCCGCGATGTTTTGGCCGAGCTTCTCACCAAGAAAGAGCAGGAGCACAATGTGGCCGAGGCGCTCGCCGCCTCCGCCCAGCGCGAGACGGCGCGGATTGCAGCGCAAGCCTCAACCCTGCGAGAGCTTATCGACCGCCTGTCCCGGCTCGCCCATTTGATCACGCCGCGGCTCAAGCCGCCCGCGCCCAAAGAGGTCCTGCCTGAGCCGACCTCACCCCCCAACCTGCCGAGCATCAAGCGCACCGCCCCGGAGCCTGTGATAACCGCCAAGGCCTTTGGAGAGGCTCGCGGCGCCCTGCGCGCGCCCGTCGCAGGAAGGTTAACAGGAGATTACGGCAAGTCCCGTCCGGAAGGCGGGATCTTCGAGGGTTTGCGATTTTCTGTGCGCGATCAAGCCATTGTGACCTCTCCGTTCGAGGGAAGGGTCAAATTTGCTCAAAGCTGGCCCGAAGTTGGCAATCTCATCCTGCTGGACGTTGGCGATGGCTACCATATATTGTTTATGGGTGTTGGGCGTTTCCTGGTTGAGGAGAACCAACGCATCACGGCCGGAGAACCGGTGGCGGAAATGTCCGGCGGGGGCGCGCTGGATTTCGAGATCCGCAAAAATGGAGAGCCTGTTAACCCGGCGTTGTGGCTCTCCCGTAAGACTATGGAAAGCCTCCAATGATGGAGGCCCAAGCAAGGTGTAGATTATCAATGGTCAAAAGCCCTAAAAACGCTCTTCGCTCTTCGACTGTTCACTCGCGCGGCAAGCGCTATTCCAGCGGCGCCCTGATCGCGGCTGCGTGCGGCGGCGCGCTGGTCTTTGGCGTTCTGTCCAGCGCTGTCTTTGCGCGACCGTCGATCTCGGCTGACACATTCCGCCAGCTCGACCTCTTCGGTGAGGTCTTCGAGCAGGTGCATGAGAATTACGTCGCCGACCCGGAAGACGCCGATCTCATCAAGGGCGCCATCGACGGCATGCTCGATACGCTCGATCCGCATTCGAGCTATCTGACAGCGGAAGATTACCAGACCATGCAGGAACAAACGCGCGGTTCGTTTGCCGGTCTTGGCATCACCGTGCAGATGGACAATGAAGGCCCCGATAAGGGCTATGTGAAAGTCGTCAGCCCGATTGACGACACGCCTGCGGCCCGCGCCGGCATGAAGACCGATGACTTGATCGTCGAAATCGACGGCGAAGATGTGTTCGGCATGTCTCTTGATGAAGCGATTTCCAAGCTCAAGGGCGAGAAGGGCACCAAGATCGATATTGGCGTCGTGCGCGACCGTGAAAAGGAGCCGTTCGATCTGACGCTGGTGCGCGACATTGTGAATGTTCCTTCGGTGATTTCACGCGTCGAGAACGACCAGTTCGGTTATGTGCGGATCACCAATTTCAGCGAACAGACCCGCGATGGCCTGATGAAGGCGATCAAGAGCTTTGAAAAAGACATTCCCGGCGGCCCCAAAGGCCTCGTTCTGGATCTCCGCTCCAATCCGGGCGGGCTTCTGGATCAGGCGGTGGCGGTTTCCGACACGTTCCTCAGCGGTGGTGAGATCGTCTCCACCCGCGGGCGCCGTCCACGCGACACCATGCGCGAAATGGGCACGCCCGGCGACCGGCTGAATGGCAAGCCGGTTGTTGTTCTGATCAATGGCGGCTCGGCGTCAGCGTCTGAGATCGTCGCCGGCGCCCTGCAGGACCGCAATCGCGCTCTGCTCCTCGGCACCAAATCCTTCGGCAAGGGCTCGGTGCAGACCGTGATCCCGCTTCAGAACGGGCTTCAGGGCGCCTTGCGCCTCACCACCCAGCGTTATTACACGCCGTCCGGCCGTTCCATTCAGGCTATGGGCATTGAGCCAGACATCGCGATGCCGGTGATCTATCCGGGTCAGGACGAGCTGATTGAGCGCCCCGGCGAAAAGGATCTGCCAAACGCGCTCGACGTCGCTGATGAGGATACGGAAGAAGAAGCCGAAACCGATGAGGTTGCGGCCGCTGAGGGCGAGGACGGCAAGCCGAAAGTCGAGCCGTTCCTGTGCTCCTTCGAGGAAGACGGTGAGACCCCGGTCGACTGCCAGCTCAACCGTGCGCTCGAAATTCTTGCTGACGCCACGGCCTATAATCAGGCCCTCGCTGATGCGGGTGAGGCGCGCACCGAGGAACATGCCTCGGCGCATTAAACGGAACTGCGATTTTGCAGAATAAACGGGCCAATGGGCGGCGCTTGCGCCGCCCATTTGTATTCTGGGCGCGGGATCGGGCGAAAAACCGGCTTCCACTTTTTCTGATCCCGTGCGGATTATGGGGCCCGTTTTCGTTTGGTTAACCCTATTTTCCCTAGGGTGGGGGTGCAGGACGCCGCCCCATGCCGGGCGCGGCGCCGATAGCGCGTGTCGAAGGTCGCCTGAAGATTTATGCCTCGCCGCAGACGTATGAAAACACCGGTTTTGAGCCGCCTGACATGGGCCTGGCTTGGCTCATTCATGCTGTTTGCGGGCGCCGCCGGCGTCATGGTCTATTCCGCGCGCACTGGTGAAGGTCCGGGCCGTATCGCGCTTCCCGTGGATCGTATCGAAATTTTTGCGCGCAATGCGCCGCCAGCGCCCGGATCGGAAGAGCGCATCGAGGCTCCGGTTCTGCGGCAGCCGCCTGCGGGCGAAATAAAACTCGCACAAACAGCCCCCGGTGAAGACGCCGAAGACGGTCTGGTGCTCATCTATCCCGGCGGCGATGATCTTCGTACGGAAGATGAAGATGATCTTTTGTATGATGAAGACGATCCATATGGTGATGAGGATGATGTGGCGTACAGCGCCGATGATGTCATCATCACCATCCCCGGCGCGAAAAAGGCGACGCCGGTTACTGCGGCTTCCCTTGGGGCGCCTATTCATTCCATTCCCGATCCGGACAGCGCCATGCTGCGCGTTACGGCGCTCGGTAAAACCCCGCGCGTCGCCGCCGACGGACGCCGGCCGGTCAGCTATTACGCCCGCCCCTATGAAGGTTCGCGTTCAAAACCGCGCGTTGCCGTGATTGTCGGCGGGCTCGGCCTCAACGCGACAGTGACAGAGCGCGCGATTGATGATCTCCCGCCGGAGATTTCTCTGTCTTTTGCACCCTACGCCAAAAATCTCGACTTCTGGACCAAGAAAGCCCGTGACGCCGGCCATGAAGTCCTCATTGAACTTCCCATGGAGGGCTATGGCGTCAATGCGCAGGCGCTGGGCGCGGCGGGGCTTCTCACCTCCCGCGCACCGGAGGAAAATCTTCAGCGCCTTGACTGGCTGATGGCGCGTTTTGGCGGCTATTTCGCCGCCACGAATTATATGGGCGCGAAATTCTCCGCCGACGCTGAGGCGCTCGCTCCCGTGCTCGACCGGCTGAAAAATTCCGGCGTCGGCTATATCGACGATACCGGCGCTGCGTCGCGCAGCGCCGGCGGGCTGCCCATCGCCACCGTCACCCGGATGATCCCCGCCGCGGTGGATGACGCCGATCTGCGCGATGTGAAGCGAGAGCTGGCGGCGCTGGAAAAAGCCGCTGAACGCGACGGCTTCGCCCTCGGCAAGACCTACGCCTATGCCGCCACAATCGACGAGATCGCTGTCTGGGCGCGCGGGCTCGAACAAAAAGGCATTGCCCAGGCGCCGGCCTCGGCGCTCTTGCGGACCAGCGCCGCAACCCGGTAAGGGCTTGGTCGACGCGCCGCCACCAGAGTCCCCATGAGCCAGAAAGACCTCCTGAAACGCTTCCGCCCCAATGTGGGCGTCGCCCTGTTCAATGCGCAGGGTCAGGTCTGGTATGGCCGCCGTGTCGGTGATTTTTCCGGCCTTGGCGAAAAGCCGGACCTCTATCGCTGGCAGATGCCTCAGGGCGGCGTCGACCCGGAAGAAGACATCGCCGCCGCCGCCTTTCGCGAATTGAAAGAGGAAACCGGCGTTTCCTCCGCGACGCTGTTGTGTGTGACGCCGGGCTGGCTCGCTTATGAATTTCCCGCCGACTACAAAAAGAAAAACTGGAAAGGTCAGCGCCAGAAATGGGCGGCCATGATTTTCACCGGCGAGGATAGCGAAATCGATCTTGAGGCGGACGATCATCAGGAGTTCGATGACTGGCGCTGGGGCGAGCTGGAAGAGGCGCCGTCGCTGATCGTGCCGTTCAAGCGTCATGTCTATGACGATATCGTTGAGGGCTTCCGGCCGTTGCGCGACTTTCTGCGCGCGCAAAACTGAATGTCCTATCCGCCGGATTTTCTCCTCGACCGCCTGCTTTATCGTGACGGTTTGATGCTGGTGATCGACAAACCGGCGGGGCTGCCCGTTCACGCGGGGCCTGCTGGCGGCGACAATCTTGAAAATTATTTCGATGCGCTGCGCTTCGGCTTGCCGCGCCTCCCGGCGCTGGCGCACCGGCTCGACCGCGACACATCGGGGTGCCTGGCCCTGGGGCGCCACCCTAAGGCCTTGAGAAAGCTCGGAAAACTCTTCTCCGACGGCCGGGTCGAAAAGACCTACTGGGCTGTCACAAAAGGCGTTCCGGAAAAGCTGTCGGGGACCATCGATGCGCCTCTCAAAAAACAATCGCGTGGTTCCGGCTGGCGCGTTGTCATCGCTGATGATGGCCAGCGCGCCGTCACCACCTATCGTACGCTGGCGCAAAAAGACGGGCTCGCTTTTATCGAGGCGAAACCAAAAACCGGGCGCACGCACCAGATCCGCGTTCATCTGGAAAGTCTCGGCGCGCCCATTCTTGGCGATCCTCAGTATGGGGAGCTTTCCAAGGAGGATCGGGCGCAGCCGATGATGCTCCATGCCCGGCGGCTTGTGATTCCCATTTCCAAAAACAAGGACCCGGTCGTCGTCGAAGCCCCGCCGCCGGAGGGGATGGCGGATATGGTGCGAAGGCTCGGCGGCGACGTCTGAGCCGCGCCCGCCAGTTTTGCTCCGCGGATTTCCTAGGCTGCAGGCGAGTCTGGCGCCATTTGGAATTTCCTGCTCATAACGATTTTCCAGCCTTTTCTCCGGCGCATGGCGCCGCCGCGGCCTCCCGGATTTTTTTTCGGGGATGCCGCTTCTTTGACCTGAGCGCTGGTCCGACCGGCAAAGCCACAGGGACGCCAAACACCCGCGAATGGGCACTATAAGCCCTTCGGCGAGGTGGTGGATAACTACGCACCAAACCTCAAAAAACCGGCTTTTTTCGCTTATTCGGCGTGTTTTTCACGTTATTGGGGTGGGGAGTGGAAGGTTGAGTTTCTCCTCCCCCGGTTCGCGGGTGCTTCCCCCGTAAACGGGGGAAGAGGTAGTCCGCATCAAAATTGGTTGACCATCCCCTCAGCCACCTTCACCGCCTGGCGTTCCCGGTCGTCCCAGTCGGCGCCGGAGATGATGGTGTAGGGCGCCTTCCACGCATCGAGGCGTTTTTTGGCGGCGTTGAAAAACCACTCGCGCTCTTCCTGTTTGCCGGCATACCTGACGCCATCATCCGTCCACGGTGTTTCCGGCGTCATCAAAAGATAATGATCCGCAAGCGATGAGCGCGCCATGGCTTCAATCTTTACCGACGGCGCGTTCAACAGATATTCCGCCCACACCGCCGTCATCAGGGCGTCAGTGTCTTCGATCAGCAACGGACCGGCGAGCGGCGAAAGCGCGGCGCGCATAGCGGCGTGAGTCTCGGCGATGTTGATCAGGTCGCTCTCGCGCCAGCCCTTGCCGTGTTTATAGCGCGGCTGCATGTATTTCTCATCATAAGTGCGGCCATATTCACGCACGAGCCGCGTGTCGAACCGCTTGGCGAGGCGCTCGCCCAGAATTGTTTTGCCAACGCTTTCCGGGCCCAACAGCGTCAGGCGCTTCTGGAAATAGGGACGCGCCGGCGCTGCGATGTCGGACCAGTGCGCGGCCGGGTCCTTTCGAATGGCGGTGGCGCTGATGTTCGTGCGCTCGCGGTCGACGATGACGGGCTCGGCGTCAAGCTCGGCCGCGAGCCGCACGCCGTAGTCCTCACCCGCAAAGACAAGATCGATGGGTTCGGTGTGAAACTCGCGGATAGCCGCGCGCCAGATATTCCAGAAATCGGGGTGGTCTTCGGGCGCCTGCGGGATGTCGCGGTGCATGTGCAGGACGCGGGCTTTCGGCGCCGCCGTGTGCATCCATAAATGCCGCGTCGCGCCTGGGATGGGTTCCGACGGCGTCGAGCAGACAAGGATCGTCAGCTCATGGACCATGGAAAGCGCCGTCTCATAAACAAAGAGGTGCCCGCGATGGGGCGGCATGAATTTGCCGAGAAAGAATCCGCGTGGCTTCACGTCACGGCCTCGCCGCGGCTATAGGCGCGGCGCCAATTCGCATAGCCGATCGCCGAAATCACAAGAAACATCAGGTAAAGCACCGCGGTGGGGTAAAGACCCTTGGTCCAATAAAGCCCGATGGCGATGATGTCGACCGCGATCCAGACAAGCCAGTTTTCACGAATGCGCCGCGCCAGCAAGACCTGCGCGACCACGCTGAGCCAGAGGATTGAGGCGTCCCAGAAGGGAAAACTCGCATCGGTGTAGGCGCTCATCAGCCAGCCCGTAAGTGCGGTTCCGGCGATGGCGACGGCGGCGGAGATGAGCGCGGCGCCTTTCGATATGCGCTCGACAATGACGAGACCTTCCTCGTCGCGCCGGGTCAGCCAATGGGCCCAGCCATAGCACTGCACAACAAAGAAGAAGATCTGGAGGATGACGTCGGAATAAAGCTTCGCGCCGTAAAAAATCCACGCATAAAGCGTGACCATGGCGATGCCGAAGGGATAGTTCCAGATTGACCGGCGCACGATCAGCGTGATGTTCGCGAGCCCCAGAACGAAGGCGATGACCTCCACCGGACGGGCGCCGATCATCGCTGTCAGAAACTCAAGAACCTCCCCCATCGCCCCGTTAAAGCCGCCTATTCAGCCGCTTTGACGAGGGTCGGGCCGCGCAGGGCCTCGGCGATGTTGTCGGCGAGTTTGCGCGCAACATCCGCCTTCGACATTTCCGGCCAAGCTTCGTCGCCCTTGTCGGTGATGAGGATGATGGAGTTGCGGTCCCCGCCCATGGCGCAATGCTCGCCGGGTGAGACGTCATTGGCGACGATCCAGTCGCAGCCCTTGCGATTGCGTTTCGCCTCCGCATGGCCGAGGACGTCATCGGTTTCAGCGGCGAAGCCCACCACAAGGCGTGGGCGGCCCTCTTTCATTTGCGAAAGTGTTTTCAGAATATCCGGATTTTCCGTAAGCGGAATATTGGTCAGGCCGCCGCGCTCTTTCTTGATCTTGTGCGTGGTCTCGATCTCCGGGCGGTAGTCGGCGACAGCGGCGCAACACACGGCGCAATCGAGCGGCAGGGCGGCGTTCGCGGCCTCCATCATCTCCCGTGCGCTCTGCACTTTTTTGACCTCAATGCCCGCCGGGATTTTTTCATGGGTCGGCCCGGTGACAAGGATCACCTCGGCGCCCTGATTGCGCAGCGCCTCGGCAATCGCGTAGCCCTGCTTGCCGGACGACCGGTTGGCGATAAAGCGCACCGGATCGATGGGCTCGACCGTCGGCCCCGCGGTGACGAGAATGCGCCGGCCTTTCAAAGGTCCGTGCGAATTTTTCAGGAAATGCGCTTCGATCTCGTCGGCGATCTGAACCGGTTCGGCCATTCGGCCATAGCCATATTCGCCGCAGGCCATGTCGCCCTTGTCCGGGCCGACAATCATCGCGCCGTCGTTTTTCAGTGTTTCAAGATTGCGTTGTGTCGCTGCATGTTCCCACATGCGGACATTCATCGCCGGCGCCATCATCACCGGCTTGTCGGTGGCGAGCAGCGCGGTGGAGGCGAGATCATTGGCGAGCCCGTTTGCGGCCTTGGCCATAAGATCCGCCGTCGCCGGCGCCGCCACCACAAGGTCCGCCGAACGCGACAATTCGATATGGCCCATCTCGGCCTCGTCGGTGAGGTCGAAAAGATCGGTGAAACATTTTTCACCGGTCAGCGAGGCGACAGATAAAGGCGTAATGAACTCGGCCCCGGCGCGGGTCAGAATCGCGCGGGTTTTGATCCCGCGGCGGGAAAGCTCGCGGATCAGTTCGAGACTTTTATAGGCGGCGATGCCGCCGCCGATGATGAGAAGAATGCGTTTGACGTCCATGGCCCCTAAATAGGGCCTTGGTCCGCTAAAGTCACGCGATCTGCTCGACCCGCGCCCGCTCACAAAGGGGGTATTCGGCGAGGAACGGCTCCAGCGCAGTCTTCATCTCCGCAAAGGACGCGCCATAGCAGAAAAGCGCGGTTTCGCGGTCGCCCTGCCAATGGCCGCGAAAGGCGCCCTTGCCTTTCAGGAGCCGGTCGAACTCGTCGATCACATGATTGACGTCGCAATCGCGATAGACTTCGTCCGCAAGCTCCGTCCCGTTGAGATAGACGGCGATGCCTTCGGTGACGCCAAAGGGTATTTGCCGGTCGGTCGCTTCGATAATCAGACGCGAGCCCTTGGGCGCGCCCAGCGCTTCCAGCCGTTCAATGATGGCGGCGACGGTTTCCTCGCCCGAATCATGAACGCGAATTTCAAGATCGCAAAACTCAATGCCGCAAGGCTCTGCGGACAGCTGTGTGCCGCCGCCCGTCACCTCGCCAAGATTACGCGCCGCAAGCGTTTCGGTCAGCGGGTCTTCGTAATAGTCCCCGCGATCGATCGGTTGTACCTTGGCGTTAAGGCGCGCAATGATGAATTCTCCATCCGGCGCAGCCTCCTGTTTTTTCGCTCCCCCGAACTTCAAGCCGAACATAATTCGCCCTCCCGTTCGTAAAGCTTACCTATCGGACAGGACTGCGAAAAAACGCTTAGGCCGTTCAGTAAAATTTTATCGACTAAAGAGGATGGCGGCGAGCAGCGCTACGGCGCCGGCCAGCGCCCACAGCGCGAGGCGCGAAGGCCTATTGCGGGCCGGTCGTTGCGCCGGTCCCTGCGCCGCATAGATTTCCGCCGCCTTGCCGATCGCCTCAACATAATGGGGCAGCTTCGGCGCCACTTCGAGCGCTTTCACGGTCGCGGATTTCAGTTTTTCGGCTTGCGCCATGGGGCCGATGGCCTTGTTCACATAGTCCTTCACAACCGGCGTCGCCGCCGCCCACATGTCGATTTCCGGGTCGAGCGAACGTGCGACGCCTTCGACCGTCACCATGGTGCGCTGGAGTAGAACAAGCTCGGGCCGCAAATGCATGTCGAATAAGGCGGTGACGTCAAATAGCTGTTGCAAGACCCGGGACATATCCACCTGCGCGGCGTTGCGCCCCTGAAGGGGCTCGCCGACGGCGCGCAGGGCCTGCGCAAAGGCCTCCATGGAGTGGCCCGGCGGCACATAGCCGGCGGCGAAGTGGACTTCCGCCGTGCGGGCGTAGTCGCGGGTGATGAAGCCGTAAATGATCTCGGCGAAGGTGGTGCGCGCCTCTTCATCGAGGCGGCCCATAATGCCGAAATCGATCAGGGCGAGGCGTCCCTTAGCGTCGACGATCATGTTTCCCTGATGCATGTCGGCGTGGAAAAACCCCATATGGAGCGCCTGTTTCAAAAAGATATGAATGACAAGCCTGGCCAGCGCCTTGCGGTCGATCCCGCGCGTATCGAGCGCGGGCAAATCGCCCATGGGCGTGCCGTCGATCCATTCAACGGTCAGAATGCGCCGCGCAGTCAGGGGCCAGATGACTTCCGGCACGCGCACGCCCTCTTCCCCGGCGAGATCTTCTGCGAGCTCTGACGCGGCGCCCGCCTCCATCCTCAGATCAAGCTCGATGGCGGCGGCTGCTTTCAGGGTTTCGACAAATTTCACCGGCTCCATGCGCCGCACGGTTTTGGAAATAGCTTCGAGATTGCGGGCTGCGCGGGCGAAGGCGCGAAACTCTTCACCGGCTTTTTGCTCAATCCGTGGGCGGAGGATTTTGACGGCGACCTTGCGGCCGTCCTTCAGCTTCGCCTGATGCGCCTGGGCGATGGACGCCGCGGCGATGGGCGCGGAGAAATCGTCAAATAGCGCGTCCACCGGCTGTCCGAAGGCGGCTTCGATCTCCTTGCGGGCCTGCGCCTCGGGGAAGGCTGGCATCTTGTCCTGCAGCCGGCCGAGATCGGCGGCGAGTTCAAAGCCGATAATATCGGGCCGCGTCGCCATGAACTGGCCAAGCTTCACATAAGCGGGGCCGAGCTTTTCGAAAGCGTGGGCGAGCCGTTCTCCCGGGCGGCCGGTGCGGTTGGCGCCAAGGCGTGAGAGCGCCCCGAAGGCGCGCAGCGCCGCCGGGGTCAGATGCGCATATTCATGGGGGATCAGCGCATCCCGGCGGGACAGGGTCCAGCCGGCGCGGAGAAGGCGTGCATAATCTGCGAAGGCGGAAAACATGGCGCAGCCTAAACCCGCCAGCCGGAATGGATGGCGGCGACGCCGGCGCTTAGGTTTTCATATTTGACGTTGGCGAACCCGGCGTTCTTGATGCGCGCGGCGAAAGCTTCCTGAGCGGGAAATTTGCGGATCGATTCAACGAGATACTGGTAGCTGTCGCGGTCATCCGCGACCTTTTCACCGAGCCAGGGGATGACGTTGAAGGAATAGGCGTCATAGGCCTTTTGCAGGCCTTCAGTAATCGGATGAGAGAACTCAAGACAGAAGAAACGCCCGCCCGGTTTCAACACGCGATAGGCGTTGCTGAGCGCGGCGTCCATATCGGTCACATTGCGAATGCCGAAGGCGATCGTATAGGCGTCGAAAGATTTGTCCGGGAACGGAAGGTTTTCTGCATCGCCGGTGACGCGGGTCAGGCGCTCGCCGAGTGCGATCATGTCGGACCGCGTTTCGCCGGCTTTGAGCATTTCAAAATTGATGTCGCAAATCACCGCTTTCGCCGGCGGCTTGCGCTCGGCGGAGGGGCGTTCATCGGCGCGCTTTAAAAACCCGGCGGCGATGTCGCCGGTGCCGCCCGCCACATCGACCAGCTGTTCTCCCGGCTGCGGCCCGATGCGGTCGAGGAAGACCGATTTCCAGACCCGGTGGACCCCGCCCGACATGAGGTCGTTCATGAGGTCGTATTTTGACGCGACGCTGTCGAAAACAGAGCGCACGAGGCGCGCCTTCTCGCCCGTTTTCACAGTGCGGAAGCCAAAGGATGTTTCGTCGTCGCGCGGTTCAGCCATGAAAAGGGCTTAATCCCTTGACCCGCCTAACAAAAGCGCCTTGACGCCGCATCCGCCTTTTGACAGTGTTAAGCAATTGAATTTCGCGGTGTTTTTGGCGCCGCCGCTAATGGCAAGGGGACCCGCCATGATCAAGTCCGAACTCGTTCAAAAGCTCGCTGACGAAAACCCGAACCTGTTCCACCGGGATATCGAACGCATTGTCTCCATCGTGTATCAGGAAATTTCCGACGCGCTGGCGCGCGGCGACCGCGTGGAGCTGCGCGGCTTTGGCGCCTTTTCGGTGAAACACCGTCCGGCGCGCACTGGCCGCAATCCCCGCAGCGGCGAGGCTGTGCATATCGAAGAAAAGTGGTCGCCTTTCTTCAAGGCGGGCAAGGAGCTTCGCGATCGCCTCAATGGCGAGGGACGTTTTTCGGGCGCGGCGCGCGGACCCGCAGAGTAATCACGCTGCACCATTTCGCGCTGTATGACCCCGCGTTGAGGCCGCTGCCGGCGGAAGGTTCATGAACACCAATCTGGCGAACCAGTTTCTCACGGCGCTTGGCGGCGATCCGGGCGTCTTCCCCCATCAATATGCGCTGGTGATGGACCAGATTCTGCTGGCGCGGTTGCCGGTTGCGAGTTTGCGCGAGGCGAGTTTTCTCGACGAGCGCATCATGACGCGCGAGACGCAAGGGATCTGGCTCCCGGCGGAACAGGTCGTAACGGCCGCTGCTGCGCTGCCGGCGCCGCCGGTCAGCTACATCTTTCATTCCGGTCATTGCGGCTCGACGCTTGTTTCGCGTCTCCTTGGCGCGGCGAGCGAAGCGATTGCGTTGCGTGAGCCTCTGCCCTTGCGCGCTTTCGCCTTCGACGCCTCGGAGGGTGGGGGCGCGATGCTGGCGCCCGAAATGGCGCGCATGAGGCTCTCGCTGTTTGAAAAATTATGGGCGCGGGGCGCGACCGCAGCGGTGGTGAAAGCGACCAGCATCTGCACCGGTCTCGCCGCCGATCTTTTGTCGACCGAGCGGAAGGCGGTCTATGTCTCGCAACGCCCGGAGGTGCATCTTGCGGTGCTGCTTGCGGGGCGCAATACGGTCAATGATTTGCGCGCTTTCGCACAATTGCGCTGGCGCCGCCTCAATGCGCGGATTCCCCTGGAGCCGCTGGCGGGATTTTCCAGCGGCGAGCTTGCGGCTCTTGGCTGGCTTGCGGAAATGGAGGCGGCGGCGCGCGCCGATTTGCCGGTGTTCGATTTCGACGCTATGTTGCGTGCGCCTGAAGAGACGTTAAGCGAGGCGGCCACCGCGCTTGGGATCGCGGCGGCGCCGGACAAGATCGCTGCTGCGGCGGCGAGCCCGATCATGAAGCGCTATTCGAAAGCGCCGGAACACGAATATGACTCCGCGCTACGCAGTGAGGTGATCGCCAAGGCGCGCCTCGATCATGGCGCTGAAATTCAAAAAGGCCTCGACTGGCTGAGCCGGCTCAGTGCGCGAGAAGACACGGTTAGAACCGTTCTCGACCGCTGGGCCTGAGCGCGGTCTTCAGGAAGTCGACCACATGCGGTGCAGCGACTGGCGCACATGTTCAAGCCGCACCCGGTTGTCCCATTCCATTTTGAGACCTTCGAGCGCGGCGACCTCGTTCAGCGTAAAAAGTAGGTCGCGTTTTTTCTCGTCGCAGATCTGGCTTTCCATGAAGGTGATTGCTGCGAGCCGCTCGCCGCGCGTCACTGGCGACACTTCATGGATCGTCGTCGAGGGGTATAGCACCGCGGAGCCGCGCTTGCCTTTGATCGCGATCGGCTTGGAGCCGAGATGAATGGTTAGCTCGCCGCCATCATAGGTCGACGGATCGGCGATGAAGATGGTGCAGGAGATGTCAGAGCGCAGCGGCGTCGGCTGCATCGGCAGGAAGGCATTATCCGGGTGCTTGCCATATTTCATGTCGGGCCGGTAGCGCACCATTAGGGGCGGCGCCATGCGATTGATGAAGGCGAAATTTCGCACCTCCTCCGATCGCAACAGGCACTGGCCGAGAATCTTGCTCGATTCCCGGTAGGATTCGGACGTCATGTCGATTTGCAGGTTGTGTTTGGTCTGGTTGTGCGGGTTGGAAACGCGCCCGTCGGTGAAGGCGCCGCTGGCGAAGATCTGGTCCAAACGGCCCAGTTCCTGCGGCGTCAGCAGGTTTTCGATCTCGATGAAAATATGCGCCTCCCAGTCAGGCGCGCCCCTGTGGCGTTAATAACGCACATAACCATCACGGGCCATCGAAGTGCTTTAAACCGCCTTTCTGTTGCGATGAAGTGATTGCCTAGACCCTTGGGATTGTGAGAAAATGCCGGGCAATGAGCAAATGGCTGTTTCGCATAGTCTGGATCCCGATCCTGATCGTGGCGGTTCTGTTCCTGGTGGCGAACCGCACCCTGGTTCCGATCAGCCTTGATCCGTTCCGGCCCGACAATCCGGCCCTGTCGACGCCGGCCCTGCCGCTCTGGTTCTGGCTGATGGGCATGCTGTTTCTGGGCGTCGCGCTCGGCGCCGCCGGTCAGTGGCTATCAGGGCGTGAGACCCGGGCCCAGGCGAGAGACAACCGGCGAGAGCTGCGCGCGGCGAAAAAGGAACTGGCGGCCGTGACCGCCCGTTATGAGACTGCGCGCGATCAGACCAAGCGTCCTGACAGCGCTGTCCCCGATCCAGCAGATCCCCCCAAACTCGAAGCAACCAGCATCTGATGTCATTCCATGAGCGGACCTAGCGTTAAAATCTGCGGCCTCAAGGACGCGGGAGCCGCCATTGCGGCGGCCCGGGCCGGCGCCGACTATCTTGGCTTCGTCTTTTTCCGGAAATCGCCGCGCTTTGTGACGCCCGAAGTCGCGGAAGAGATCATTCTCGATCTCAAACAGGCGGCCTTTGACGAAGGCTTTAACATGCCCCGCATTGTTGGCCTGTTTGTGGACGCCGGCGAAAAGGAATTGTCGGAGGCGGCGCCCCTGCTCACCCATTTCCAGTTCCACGGTCATGAAAGTCCAGAGCGCTGCCGCGAACTGGGTGAGGAATTCGGCATCGAGGTGATCAAGGCGATCCCGGTGACCGAGGCCGCCGACATCGAAGCCGCCAAGGAGTACGAAGGCGCGGCGGACATCCTCCTGTTTGACGCCAAGCCGCCCCCTGGCGCCGGCCGCCCCGGCGGCAATGGCGTCTCCTTCGACTGGACCCTGCTTTCCGCTTATCAGGGCGAGACGCCCTATCTCGTCGCTGGCGGGCTGACGACCGACAATGTCGCCGAGGCGGTGAAGGGGCAGGGCGGTCGCGAAAGTTTCCTCGGCGTCGATGTCTCGTCTGGAGTTGAAACCGCTCCGGGCAAGAAGGACGCGGACCTCATCAAAGCCTTCATCTCGGCTGCGAAATCATAAGAAAGGAAAGCCATATGTTGCGGGTTTTTTGCGCAGCAATTGCTGCAGCATTTTTGGCGTCCTGCGCCACCGGTCCGGTCGTTCGCGAGAACGAAGCGGCGGCCTCCGTCGCCTTCGAAGCGCTGAAACGCGGCGGCTATGTCATCGTCATGCGCCATGCGAACTCGCCGGGCGGGCAGGTGGGGGCCGTGGGTCTCTCCGAGGGCTGCAAGCTGGCGCCGGGCCGCGGTCTCGACGCCGAAGGCTTCTTTCAGGCCCGCGCCATGGGCGAAATCCTCAAAGAAAATGACGTCAAAATTCTGAAAGCTTATACCAGCCCCATGTGCCGCTCCTGGGATACCGCGGCCCTTTCGGCCGCTGGCGCGCCGGTCGAGCCGCATCCCTCGCAGATCAGCGAGAAACCCGCCGACGTCGCCGCCATGAAAGCCAAGGTGGCGAAAGAACTCGCGGCGAATCCGGGCAAGAACATCATTCTGTCGAGCCACTCCAATATTGCGCCGCTCTATGGTGCGACGGCGCGAAAAGGCGAAGATGAAGTCCCCTCCGGCGTCATCTGGCTCGTGCACCCCAGCGACTGGCAGGCGATTGCGCGCGTCGATCTCCTGGTGCGCTATCCGAAAGTAAGCCCCGCCGTGGAGTAGGGCCGGCGCCGGCTTTAGCGACATTCCTGAATTTGTGCAGTGCATTCGCGGGTCAGGGTGCTATGACGGCGCTGACTTTTTGACGGATATGAAGACGTGACCCAGCAACTCAATTCCTACCGCACCGGACCTGACTCGGAGGGCCGCTTCGGCATTTATGGCGGGCGATTCGTCGCCGAAACCCTGATGCCGCTCGTCCTCGCTTTGGAGAAGGAATACAATTCGGCGAAGAACGACCCGTCCTTCCGGTCGGAGCTTGAGTACTACCTGAAGCACTATGTGGGCCGCCCCTCGCCGATGTATTACGCCGAGCGGTTAACCAGGTATGTCCGCGGTATGGCTGATGAAAAATCGGGTAGCGCCGGGAAAAAAGGCGCGAAGATTTACTTCAAGCGCGACGAGCTCAACCACACCGGCGCCCACAAGATCAACAACTGCATGGGCCAGATTCTCCTCGCCCGGCGCATGGGCAAGACCCGGATCATCGCCGAGACCGGCGCCGGGCAACATGGCGTTGCGACGGCCACCGTCTGCGCCCGTTTCGGGCTGCCCTGCATCGTCTATATGGGCGCGACCGATGTGGAGCGTCAGAAGCCAAATGTCTTCCGCATGAAGCTGCTCGGCGCGGAGGTAGTGCCGGTGACGTCGGGCACGGCGACCTTGAAAGACGCCATGAATGACGCGCTGCGCGATTGGGTCACGAATGTGGACTCAACCTTTTACATCATCGGCACCGCCGCCGGCCCGCACCCCTATCCGGAGCTGGTGCGCGATTTCCAATCCGTGATCGGCGTCGAGGCGAAAGAGCAGATGAAGGAGATGGAGGGGCGTCTCCCCGACGTCATCATGGCCTGCATCGGCGGCGGCTCGAACGCCATCGGACTTTTCCATCCGTTTCTCGACGACAAGGATGTGGAGATCATCGGGGTCGAGGCGGCGGGCCTCGGCGTCGATACGGACAAACATGCGGCCAGTCTTACCGGCGGTAGGCCCGGCGTGTTGCATGGCAACCGGACATACTTGCTGCAGGATGAGGATGGCCAGATTCAGGACGCCCACTCGATTTCGGCGGGGCTTGATTATCCCGGCATCGGGCCGGAGCATTCCTGGCTCCATGAGACGGGCCGGGTGAAATACATCTCTGCGACCGACAGCGAAGCCCTCGACGCGTT
>JAUHYK010000023.1 GCA_030426465.1 Alphaproteobacteria bacterium | reverse complement strand
CGCTCCGCAATTCCAGCGACATTGAGCTGGGCAGCGGCCTGACGCTTGAAGCCGACGATGAAATTCTGTCGTCGCTATTGAAAACCACCTTCCGACCCAGTGACGAATGGACATTGTCGGCGTCATGGATGCGCTATGGCGGCAACAGCATCGATCCCAACAACCCGCAAGGCAATAATCCGGCGGGTCCGGGCAATGAAAATGTCGATCGCGACATCGATTCGAACACGCTTCAGGGAACCGTGAATTATAACCCCGCGACGGATCTGATCGACGCCAATCTGGTCGGCTATTTCACCAAAAACTCGGTGACGGAAGACGAACTGGACACAACGCGCGTGGTCAGCCGGGAGGTTGAGACCTTCGGTCTTTCCTTTGACAACCGCTCCCGCATCGAATCCGGGCCCGCGACCCTGACCTTTACCTATGGCGGCGAGTTTTATCAGGATGAGCAAGTCGGCCGCGACAACATGACGGCGGACATGACGCGTGGCGGCGTGCCGGACGCAACAGCGAAATTCTACGGCGCCTTTGCGCAGGCTGAATTGTCGCTGGAAGGTCCGGTCGGCGTGTTCACGCTCGTTCCCGGCGTTCGCTGGGACCGGTTTGAAAATGACGCCGTCGGTGAGCTTTCCACAAAAGACGAGGCGGTCTCGCCGAAAATCGGCGCAACCTGGAAGCCGGTTCCGGAGTTGTTACTCTTCGGCAACTGGTCCGAAGCGTTTCGCGCTCCGTCCTTTAACGAAATTTACGCAGACAATATTCACTTCCAGATTCCAAACCTTACCGACATCGGGCCGTTTGGACCGTCCTTCGTCACAAATTTCTTCATCCCCAACCCGGATCTCGTGCCGGAGGAATCGGAAACCTGGGAGGTTGGCGCCGGCGTTGATTTTGAGAATGTCCTCTTTGACGGCGACAGCTTCACCGCCAAGGGTTCCTATTATCAGTCTGACGTCACCAACCTCATCGATCTTGAGGTGAACATTCCCTTCACCTGTTTTTTGACGGCTGATCAGTTGTTCCCGGGCGCGCCGCCCTGCGGTTCCGGGGAGGCGTTTGGCAATTATTCGCGCAATGTGAATGTCACCAACGCCGAACTCGACGGAGTTGAACTTGAAGCGCAATATGACAGCCGCTTCGTCTGGCTGCGCGGCAATTTCTCCACTATCGACGGACGCGATGCGGACACCGGGGATTATGTGGGCGTTCTCAGCCCCCGGACGATCTTTCTTGATGGCGGCGTGAAATTTTTCGGCGGCGATTTCCGTCTCGGCGCGCGCGTTTCCATCGCATCGGATTTCGACAAGATGAATGACCCGACAAATGCGCGGGACGGTTACACCGTCGGCGACGTCTACGCCGTGTGGGCGCCCATGGAAGGGCCCTTGAAGGGGCTGCGCATTGATCTCGGCGCCGACAATGTCACCGACGCCGATTATGACGTCGTCGCTGCGGGCGTCAGCCAGCCGGGCCGTAACTTCAAGGCGGCGATCAGTTGGCGTCAGGGATTTTGAAGCAGAAATCTCCGCCCTCATTAATGGGGGCGGAGGCAAGCACCAGGGAGACAAGCCATGATCCGCAGTCACGCCGAAGAACGAAGCCTGATGTCCTGGCTGATGATGCAGGAGCGTGTGTTGCGATTATGGATCGAAGAGGCGCTCGCCGACGCGCCGTCGGATACGCGCTTCGTCGCCGAGCTTGAAAGCCATCATGACTGGCTCGCGCAACAGATCGCACGTATTGAAAAAAGGAGCGCCGCATGAAAACCGCAAGAACCCTGTCATTCGCAGCGCCTGTGTCGCTTGCGGTGGTTATCGCCGGGCTGGGCGGGCTGGTCTGGCTCTATCTCAATGGCGCCGCGATCGATCCCGAACTGGGGCGCGAGGCGATGATTGCCGCCATCTGGAATCATGTGGGCTGGGGCGCAGTGACCGCGCCTGTCCTGCTTGTTTATGTTGGCTGGCGCCTATTCGCGGGCGCATCCGCCAGCGCGACGATTGCCGACAAGATGAGCATTGCTCTCCTGGCGGCGCTCGCGGCGGCGGTTGTGTTTTTGATCATTACGGGCCCCATCACCGTGTGGACTTATGGAACCGGACTGAAGGTCTTCGACTGGTTTTCCATTCCATCGCCCACGGGCAAGGCCCCGGAACTGCATTCCTTCGTTGAACAGGCTCATGTGTTCGTCGCGCGCTGTATTCCGTGGATGGTCGCTGCCGAGGTGGTGTTGTTCACGGCGTTGCGGGTCAGTAAGAGATAATACGTAGCACCTTGCACAGGACTTCATGCAACCGGCACGACGCCGCCGTCGATGACGTGTTCGCTTCCGGTGATCGAACCGGCGCGCGCTGAGCAGAGGAAGCCGATGAGTTCGGCGACCTCGCGCGGTAGGGCAGGCCGGCCCAGGGGAATGCCGCCCAACGATTGCATGATAATTTCTTTGCCGCCATTACGGTCCGTTCCCGCTTCCGCGGCCAGGCGATCGGCGAGCGCCAGCGCCGCCTCCGTTTCGATCCAGCCCGGCGACACGCGGACGACACGTACGCCCTTGGGGCTGACTTCTTTAGATAGACTCTTGGAATATGTGGAGAGGGCTGCCTTCGCCGCCGCATAAGCGGTTGTCGATTCCGGCAGGGGCATTTGGCGCTGGATCGACGTGACGTGCGCAATGACACCCGCGCCTTGACCGATCATTCCGGGCAGGAAACGCCGGTCGAGTCGCACCGCAGACATCAGGTTTAGTGAAAGCTCCCGTTCCCAATCGGCGTCTGAAAGCGCGACGAAACCGCCGGCTGGCGCCGACGATCCGCCAAGGACGTGAACAAGGACATCAAGCCCGCCGAAACGTTCCCGGACGGAAGCGTAAATATCGTCGCAACCTTCAGGCGTCGTTGCATCCGCCGCGATGAAGATCGAATCCGCAGGCGGATCTGCGGGTAACCTACGCGCGGTTGCGATAACCCGCGCGCCTTGCTCCGCAAAGAAGGCGGCTGTGGCCGCGCCGGCGCCGCGCGTGCCGCCCGTGACGAGAACCCTTTTTCCGGCAAGGTCGAGATCGAGCGCCATCACGCTATCTCCAGCCGGGAGATCAGATCGCCGGAAACATCGAAGCGGTAATCGAGCTGCACCGGGCTGCCCTTGAAATCCCCGCTGATGCGGCAGGTTACGGTCGCCTGATCTCCTTTGTGTTTTGCCGACAGGATGTCCTGTCGATAATTGATCTTAGCGACCTCTTCCCGCCATTTCATGATTTCAGCACGTCCGTGTCGGGTCTGTTGCTCGTCGATGGCGATGCCGTTTTCGGTGAAGCAATCAGCGACTTCGGTCGGAGTTTTGGCGGCGAGATAGCGAACGACGGCAATAGGAATCGTGTCTGGCATAACATAGGCCTCCGTTTTGGAATGGTGATGAGAGCCATATGCGGCTTGACTGAAAACGTGGCAAGAACGCACAATAAAGTTAGGCACTTACCCGAAAGTAAGCAGATGGATGGTCAGCCAGAAAAGCCCCATGAATACACTCGCGAAACGGCGACAGAAGGAGTTGAAAACGCGCTCCGAATGATCGATGGACGCTGGAAGCTGGTTATTCTCTTTCATTTGTTTGGAGGACAAATCCTGCGGTTCTCGGAATTGGAGAGGGCAATCCCCGAAATTTCGCAGAAGATGCTGGTTCAACAGCTGCGTCAGATGGAAGTGGATGGAATGGTCAGGCGGACGATCCATCCCGAGGTGCCGCCAAAAGTGGAATATAGTCTGACTGAGTGGGGCCAGGCGCTATGTCCGGCGTTGGATGCGCTGCTGACATGGGTCGGTAATCGTCCGTCAACAGAGTGACGGAAGACCCCAGCGGCGGCGTCTAGCGCCAGCGCAGCATGGAGCGGTTGAGCGCAGCGATGTTTTTCACTCCGGCAAGCTTCATGTCGCGCTCGATTTCGCTTTTGAGATTGCCGAGTGCGCGTTCGACGCCGGGCTGGCCGGCTGCGGCGAGGGCGTAAAGATAGAGGCGGCCCCCGGAACATGCCTTGGCGCCGGCGGCGATGGCTTTCAACACATGGGTGCCGCGCCGTATGCCGCCGTCGCAGATAATGTCGATCCTGTCGCCCACGGCGTCGGCGAGTTCCGCGATCTGGTCGAAGGGCGCGCGTGACCCGTCAAGCTGGCGCCCGCCATGGTTCGACACCATGATGGCGTCGGCGCCGATATCGACGGCGCGGCGCGCATCCTCAACGCTCATGACGCCTTTCAGACAAAAGGGACCGCCCCATTTTGCGCGCAAGCCTTCCGCGTCTTTCCAGTTCATGGACTGGTCGAGCATGGTGGCGAAATAATCGCCGATGGAGATGGAAACGTTTGAGCCTTCCTTGACGTAGTCTTTTAGCTCCGAGAGTTCGAACCCGCCGCTCAGGAAATAATTGATCGCCCATGACGGATGCGCGGCGAAGCTGGCGAGGCTGCCGGGCGTCAGGCGTGGTGGCGACGTAAAGCCAGTGCGCAAGTCGCGTTCGCGATTGCCGCCGGTGATGGTGTCGACGGTCAGCGCCAGCGTTTCGAACTTTGCAGATTGCGCTTTTTGCACCATGGCGTCGTTAAGGCCGCGGTCTTTATGAAAATAGAACTGGAACATTTTCGGCGTTGAGATGAGCTCGCCGATTTCTTTCAAGCTCACCGTGCCCAATGACGAGACGCCAAACATGGTGCCGAATTTCTGCGCCGCCAGGGCCACAGCGCGCTCGCCGTCAGGGTGAAAGAGACGCTGCAACGCAGTTGGGGAACAGAAGATGGGAAGGTCAAGCTTTTGCCCCATCACCGTAACGGACATGTCCACATCCTCAACGCCCGCCAGCACGCTGGGCACGAGGTCGCACTCTTCAAAACTTTGCGTATTGCGGCGATAAGTGACTTCGTCATCCGCCGCGCCGTCGATATAGTTAAAGATCGGACCCGGCAGGCGCTGTTGCGCCATCAGACGGAAGTCAGAGACGTTGGAGCAGGATTTCAGTGTTCGGAACATGGGAATTTATTTTTCGCCCCGTTGGTTTGGAGCCTGCCTAGCAGAAGATTTGCCTGCTGACGACAGGACGCGCGTAAAGGGCGCGCGTTATCGCCCGCCCTGATCATTGTCATTATGGGATCGCCTGTGCTGGCCTTATGAGCGGGGCGGCCCGCCGTCAGGCGCAGGCTCTTGCGCTGCCGAGCGCGCGGCTTGCGCGCGCGCGCGTCGGGCGTTTCTTCTCGCGCCGGGCCGCCAGGATTAGCGCGCAGCCGGCAAGGCCTGAGGCGAGCGATCCCGCAAGGACGCCGAGCCGCACTTCGTTCAACAGCGCTGCATCGTCAAAAGCGAGGCCGCCGATGAACAGGCTCATGGTGAAGCCGACGCCCGTAAAGGCGGCGACGCCGGCCAGTTGCGTCCAGCTTGCGCCTTCCGGCAGGCGCGCCCAGCCGAGCCGGATCGCCGCGGCCGCGGCGCCGAGCACGCCCAGCGGCTTGCCGAGAAACAGGCCGAGCGCGACGCCCAGCGTCACCGGCGAGGCGAAGGCCGAGGCCGGCAGGTCTTTGAAAGACAGCCCGGCATTGGCGAAAGCGAAGAGCGGCAGCACGGCGAAGATGGCCCAGGGGTGCAGGCCGTGCTCGAGCCGCTGCAAGGGAGACGGGTCCCCCGGCTTGCGGCCGTCCATGGGAATCATCAGGGCGGTGATGACGCCGGCGAGCGTCGCGTGCACGCCCGATTTCAGAACGAAGGCCCAGACCAGGGCGCCGATGAGGATGTAGGGCGCCGTGCGCTTGACGCCCGCCAGATTGAGCGCCGCGAGCAGCGCGGCGCCGGCGCCGGCGAAACCGAGCATCGCGAGCGAGAGATCGGCGGTGTAAAAAAGCGCGATGATCGCAATGGCGCCGAGATCGTCGATGATGGCGACGGCCAGCAGGAAGACCTTGAGGCTCGCCGGCGCGCCCATGCTCACAAGGGCGAGAAAACCGAGCGCAAAGGCGATGTCGGTCGCTGCCGGTATGGCCCAGCCGTTCATCACGGCGGGCTCGCTCCAGGTGAACAGAAGATAGATCAGCGCCGGGACCGCCATGCCGCCGATCGCGGCGAAGACGGGCAGCGAGGCCTTGTCGAAGCTCGACAGTTTGCCGCGCAGGACTTCGCGTTTCACTTCAAGGCCGACGAGAAAGAAAAAGGCGGCCATCAAACCGTCATTGATCCACAGCAAGAGCGGCTTTTCGATCGCGAAGGCGCCGATCTCGACCGCCGCCGGCGTTCCGAGAAGCGCATTGTAATAGCCGCTGAAGGCGCTGTTGCTCGCCAGGAGGGCGGTGAGCGCGGCGGCGATCAGCATGACGCCGATAAAGGCGTCGCTGCGAATGAAGTTTTTCAATCTTGCGGAGGTCATGATGGGAATCTTATCGGTTGCGGATTAAAGGTCTTGCGGGTGCGGCGCTTCTTTCCAGCAGGTGATGGTTGAAAGCCTTGCGCGCAAATCGCCTTCGAAATGACTGCGGGCGCTCGCGTCGCCGTGATAGTCGAAACGGCATAGAATGCGCAGCGCGCCGAACGCGTCGTGTTCGAGCGGCTTCATCTCCGCCAGTTCGAACGGGCCCCAGTCGGTTTCGTTGTCGATGGCGCGGCGCAGTTCCGCCGCGTTTTCGCCCCACAGCGCGATGATCTCGAAAGGGCGGGGCTTGTCCGGCGCGGCTTTGCGCCCGGGTTTTATGGCCGGGCTGCGGGACGCGCTTTGTCCGTCATCGAAGAAAGGGGAATGCGCGTCCTTGGGACTGTAATCGAACATGAAACCTTCTCCTTGTCGGCGTCGGTTTCGATGTAGGCGGCGCCGGCATATTGAAAACTAGATCAAAAATTATATTTTAATAGGAATTTTCTATCATCAGGAGGCGCGGAGACGGTCGATGATCACGCTGAAACAGCTGCAATGCCTTTTGGCGGTTGAAGACACCGCGCATTTCCGCCGGGCGGCCGAACGGTTGGACATGACCCAGCCTTCCTTGAGCGCCCAGATTCAAAATCTCGAATCCGAGCTCAGCCTGCGCCTCGCGGAGCGCAGCCGCGCCGGCGTCGTCCTCACGCCTGCGGGGCGCGAAGTGGCGCAGCGCGCGCGGCGCATCATGAACGAGGTTCAGGGCGTCGCCGATTTCGCCGAAGAAGCGCAAGAGGGCCTCGCCGGCGTCATCCGGCTCGGCGCCAAGCCCACGCTGGGGCCTTACCTCCTGCCGCATGTGGTCGCCGCGCTGCACCGCACGCACAAAGACCTTCGCCTTTACGTGCGCGAGAGCGAACCGCGCCAGCTCGAAGACGAGCTTGCGCGCGGCGTGCATGACGTCATTCTCACCCAGCTTCCCCTCGCCGGGACCGAGCTTGTGGCCGAGCCTTTGTTCAGCGAGCCGCTTTATCTTGCGCTCGCCCGCGATCATCCCCTGGCGAAAGAGGAGACGGTGTCCGTCTCGGCGCTGAAAGGGCTTGACGTCCTGACCCTCAATCCGAGCTATCATCTTTACGATCAGATCGCCGCCCTTTGCGAAACCTTCGGCGCGCGCCTCGTGCGCGATTATGAAGGCACCAGCCTCGACGCGCTGCGGCTGATGACCGGCATGAATATGGGCGCGGCGTTCCTGCCCTCGCTTTACGTTCATTCGGAGATTACGGCGCGCAGCGAAGTCGTCGTGAAAAAACTGAAAGGCCGCAGCATCACGCGCAGCGTCGGGCTGGCCTGGCGCAAAAGCGCCGGCCGCGGCGAGGCTTATCGCGCCATCGCCAGGGTGGCGCGCGACGTCGCCGCGCGCAAGTTCAAGGATCTTGCGGTGCGTTGAAGCGGCGGCGATTTTGATCGGAAAAAACTATCGGAAAATACGGTTCCGATTGCTTGTTTAAAGGCCGGCGCGAGCACACATCCTGCCCGCAAGACAACAGACCGCTAACAAAAAAGGAGCCCCTCATGTACCGCGCCGCCGGCGTCAGCGCCGTCGCCATCCTTCTAACCGGCTATTTCGCCGCCCTCGCCGCGTTTCTCTGACATAGCTCTCATCCGCCCCCGAGACCAGAGAAATGCGCCTGACGGCTCCGCCTCACCAGTGGAGCCGTTTTCTTTTACCGCCGGTACCGCCGCGCATTGCCGTCGCGCTCGACGCGGGCGAGACCGCGCGAGACATCCCTGTAGAAATCGAGGAGCACCGGTTCGGCGGCGTAGGAAACGGCGGGATAGGCGCCGTCAAGGGAGAGCAGCGGCAGGCCCTGATGCGCCGAGAGCATGAACTCTTTCCAGATCGAGGCGGGGATATTGCCGCCCGTCACCTTGTCCATGGGCGTGTAGGCGTCATTGCCGACCCAGACGCCGGCGATGATCTGCGGCGTGTAGCCGACAAACCAAGCGTCGCGCCAGTCATTGGTGGTGCCGGTCTTGCCTGCCGCCGGGCGGCGCCCGAGCGCGGCGCGCCGGCCCGTGCCCGAGAGCATCACCTGATAGAGCAGGTGATTCATTTTCTTGGCGACGTCGGCGCTCATCACCCGCCTCGGGTTGTCGCCCGGATAATCATAAAGGATGACGCCATCGCGGGTCTCGATAGAGGAGATGGCGTAGGGCGTCGGCGACAGACCGCCGCGCGCGAAGGGAATATAGGCGCCAACAAGCTCTTCCAGCGTGACATCGACGGCGCCGAGCGCGATGGAGCGGTGCGGCGCAATCTCCGACTTGATGCCGAGGCGTTGTGCGGCTTCGACCACCTTGCCGCGGCCGATGCGTTCGGTGACTTGCACGGCGATGGTGTTGATGGATTTTGCGACCGCTTCGGTCAGGCGCACGCGACCCGCATAGCCCGGTGTGTAATTGGTGGGCTTCCATCCGGCGATATCGATGGGCTGGTCGATGAAACTGGAGTTCGGCGTCAGGCCGGATTCCATCGCCGCCACATAGACGAAGGGTTTGAACGCCGATCCCGGCTGGCGCTTTGACTGCACCGCGCGGTTAAACTGGCTTTCCTTATAGTCGCGGCCGCCGACCATGGCGCGAAGCGCGCCCGATTGATCATAGGCGACGAGCGCGGCCTGATCGGCGCCTTTCAGCCGCGCCTCAACCGTCATCGCCGTCTTGACGGCGGCTTCGGCGTCGCGTTGCAGTTTCTGGTCTATGGTGGTTCTGACAATGACGTCGCCGGTGGCGTCCGGCGCCATCGCCTTTGCCTGTGACGCCACATAGTCGAAGAAATAACCAAGCCCTGAATCGATATTCTGTTTGGTGATCACGGGCGGATTAAGACGCGCCTCGCGCGCCGCGAACGGGTCGACGGCGCCGATCTCAAGGAGATTGTCGAGCACGTCATTGGCCCGGCGCTGGGCACCCGCCGGATTTTGCGTGGGCGCATAGGTCGACGGCGCTTTCGGCAGGCCGGCGAGCATGGCGGCTTCGGCGAGCGTTACGTCGCGCGCGGATTTGCCGAAATAGGTTTGCGAGGCCGATTCAACCCCATAGGCGCCGGCGCCGAGATAGATGCGGTTCAGATAAAGCGAAAGGATTTCGTCCTTGGAGTAATGGCCTTCGATCCACAGTGCGAGCAGCGCTTCGCGCGCCTTGCGCTCATAGGTCTGGCGCGGCGACAGGAACAGGTTTTTCGCAAGCTGCTGTGTAATCGTCGAGCCGCCTTCGACGACGCCGCCGGCTTTGAGGTTGGCGAGGGCTGCGCGCATGGTGCCGCGCAGATCGACGCCGCCATGATCGTAAAAGCGGCGGTCCTCGGTCGACAGGATCGCATTGATCAGATGTTCGGGCAGCTCCGCCGGGTCCACATGCTCGCCATAGCGTGCGCCGCGTGCGGCGATCTCCTCGCCATTGCGGTCAAGAACGATAATCGCCGCCTGGCGGTTCACGTTCCATAGATCCTGGTCTTCCGTCACCTGCGGCGCGAGATAGATGAAGGCGAGGCCCAGCGCGAAGGCGGCGCCCAGAAACCCGACGGAGACAACAGAAAGCGCAACAGAGCCCCAGAGATTGCGCCAGGCGTTACCGTCGCCTGGCGCTTTGGGATATTTCGATTTCTCGGGGAAGGGCTCTTTTACAGGCGGCTTGGGTGAGAAGCCGAAAAGTTTCAGGAAGTCGCCGTGAAATCCGGCCGCGCCGCGTTTCAGATCGGCCCATAGATCAGCGGCCACGGCGGAAAGCCCGCTTTTGTCATGTTGCCGTTTCGCCATGCCCGTTCCGCTGTCAACTATACCGGCGCCCCGATGCGCCATCCGCCCAACGCTGATTGCAAGTCTTATACTGGCCCATCCGGGCCCGTTGCAAACACGTTTGAGTGCTGGGGTTCCATGTCAGGCAAAGCGGGCGGAAAAACGGCGCAAATACGGGCGCAAGGCGGGCGTTTCAGGGGCGTTGATGACAAATCGGCAAGACGTCATGAGATGAAACGACTCAGCGCCGGGACAGAAGTTGCGCCAGAACGACAAGCAGCACAACGCCGCCCATGATGGCAGCGGTGCGGGCGCGGCGGCGTCCGCGCAACGCGATCTCCTGAGCTGAAAGCGACGGCGCCGTCCAGTCCGGCGCCGACTGACCGGCGACAAGCAGGAATCCGGCGTCGCCATCGACCATGCCGAGATCGGCGACCGTCAGCCCGGCGCGCGCAGCGATCTCGCTGGCGAGCCTTCCGAAAAAGGGCGGAACCCATTCGCGGTCAGCGCCGAGGAATAGCCGCTCACCGTCGCGTTTGACGATGGCGTAGGCTTGCTGTCCCGTGGTGACGCCGATGCTGGCGAAAGATTCGTATCGCGTCTCGATACGCTCAATATCGGCGAGCGCTATCGTCACCCTGTCTCGCGGCTGATCGATGAAGCCGCGCCGCCGCGGCAACACCGCCGTCAACGCACCGTCTTCAAGATGGGCGTAAAGCCGCCATCGCGAGAACGCTTCCTTGGCGACGAGAAAAGTGAGCGCAATGATCACCAAAGCGACTAACAGAAGAAAGAAGCCAAGCCACAGTCCGGCGATGAACCCGCCGACCATAGCAACCAGCATGAACAGCGCGAGAACGCCCATGAAGATTGCGGTGAGGGTGACGAAAAGTTTCTCCCCCAAAGACGCGCGAAATGTGAGAGGCGCGGCGCGGTTGATGTCGGCGTCCGTCATCGCCCTGCGCGCTGTTCATTCACGGACTGTCGCAGGGCGGCCGCTTTTTTCATCCTGCCTTCGCCGATCAGTTCCGCCACACGCATGCTCGATATCCAGTATCGTAGCTCCGCCATCAGCGCCGCATCGCTGCTGATGATATGGACAAGCTCGGCGGCGTGCGCTTCGTCAACCGGCGAAGGGCAGGGGAGCAGCTGTTGTAGCTCCGAGCCATCAGAGGCGTAGCAGTTTTCCCAGATGTAGTTCTGAATGCGGAGCGGTATCACGCCGCGTATATGCTCACGATAGGGCGGACGTTCAGTCACCGTCGCAGAGGCGGAGAACATGTAATAGTCGCCCAGCGCGTTGCGAAAAGCAGGATCGGATACCAAGCCCAGCTCGCCGGCGCTTTTTAATTCATCAAAAGTTGCTTGTGACGGGATAAGCTCGGCGACCTGGCTTGCCTGGAAATAGCCAAGCAGCAATTCCCATTGTGTGAGGCCGTTCGCATCGCCGGTCTCCGCATAATCGAGACCTTGCGCGCCATAATCAGCGACCTGACCCCAGAACTTCAAGCGGTCATCGATTGCGGCGATGTCGACATCGAGATCCGCGCCGATGCGCATCAGATAATCCTGCGCGCGAACGCGGTCGGCCCGGGCAGCATTCCAGTTCGACACCTGAATACCGATGAAAACGCCGACGACGACGATAACGAAGTCGAGCGCGACGGCGGTCCATTCCTGCTTCTTCACATGCTCAATGACGCGGCGAAGGATCATGGCGAGTTCTCATTAGTTCGCGCTGCCCCCTCAACGCGATCACCAGCATAGGCGGATAAAAGCGCGGCGTATTCATCGAGCCTGTCGGAGACCTGGCCGAGATAAGCGGTGTAAATATGCTGGGTGAGGGCCGCATTGGAAGCGTAGGCGATCATGACCGGTTGTCCGCAAACGCCTTCAGGGGTTTGCAGGCGAAACTGTTCGAGGCCGCTAAATTCGTTTCCCGGAAGGACTTTGAGCGCCTGATCGCCAGTGAGGCTAAGCCCGGCGGCCGGATAAACTTTCTGTTCGATGTCCTGCTTGATTCGGATGTAGCGTTGCCATTGGCGGTCCATGAAATTCATCTCGTCGGCGATTTTTCGAACACTGTCGCGGATCTCCGCCGCGTCGAGCGCGGACAAGTTTCCGGACTCAAGCGCTTCGCGCGCCGTCGCCAGCGAGAAGCGCGGCGGAGGGAAGTCGCCGACACGAAGGATAAGCTCCTTCATATTGTCATCCATACGAAGACATACGTCGGCCTCGTTAAGGCGCGCCGCCAACGTCAAAGCGTCGTTCAGAATAACTTGGTTATCGGCCCGGTATCCGGCCATGTCGGTGCGCGCATCTTCCGCTTCCGCGATCATGCGCTGAAGCAGGTCTCCGGCTTGCGCGTCGGCGATCCGCGCGGCATTCCAGTTACTCACCTGAATACCGATGAAGACGCCGACAACGACAATGACGAAGTCGAGGAACACGGCCGTCCAGTTCTGCGCCTTTACGTGTTCGGTGACGCGGCGGAGAAGCATTATTTCTGCGCCTTTTCGATCTCTGCAAGAACGACTTCGCTGCGCGATGACAATTCCGCCAACTGTTGGGACAGGCCAAGCTTGCCGTAGACGAGCACCTGGAACTGTTCACGCGCCTCTGGCAAAACATCCCAGTCATAGTCGGACAGAAGTTCTTGCCCATCGTCCTTAAAGTCTGGATTTACAAATACAGCGCGATGAAACCCGTCATGCGGCGCTGAAATGCGATCCAAAACAAGGTTTGCGCTTTGTTGATGCACTGTCATCAATTCGTGATACCGAATGAGCGCCCGGCGAAGCTCCGGGGAAGAAAGGTCAGATAATCCGCCAGACGAAATCAACTCCGTCAGTGTCGTGGGTTCAATTGGAACGCTGGCAAACTGCCCGGACTGGGAAAGGGTCTGCAAGAATGCAGTTCTATCCGCTGGTTCTTCACCGTTTTGAATGACGCGCAAGACCTCGAGGGTCGCGTCAATATAGGCGTCATTGTTTTTCTTTGCGCTACGCGTCAGTTCGTCGGCGGACTGAAATTCCGATTGAAGTTGCGCCAGAATGACCGCCTCTTTCGCGGCATATCCTTGCGCTTCGTTCCAGTTGGCGACCTGAATACCGATGAAAACGCCCATGACGACGATGACGAAGTCGAGAAAGACTGCCGTCCATTCCTGATTTTTTACATGGTTGATGACGCGGCGGAGGATCATCGCTCTATTCGCTCATGACGGCCGCGTGCTCGGCCGTGTCCGTATATTGCTGGAAGGCGCTGATCTTGCCGTCCGTGACGGTCCATGAATGAACGAAGGGCGCGTCCATGGATTTACCGGTGGCCTTATAGGTTCCGCTATAGCGGCCAAAGACGATGACGCGGTCATCTTCGGCGACGAATTCCGACGGGATCGCCGCAAAGCCGTCCCACTCGCCGCCGAGGCGGGCGAAGAGGCCCGTCAGCACCGCGTCCGGGCCCACATAAGGGTTTTTGTCCGCATAAGGATTTCCCTCAGCCTCGTTCCAGACAATGTCTTCGGCCATGACGCCGGTGACTTTGTCCATATCGCCGGCCTCAAACCCGGCATAGACTTCCTGAACAATCGCGCGCGAGGCGTCGCCTGCTGACGGGGCGTCGGTCGCCGCTGGCTTTACACAGGCGGCGAGGGCGATGAAGGCGAGGGCCGAGACTGACTTTTTCATATCTGTTCTCTCTTTCCTGTCGAGATGAGGGAGGTGTTATGGGGCCGCCGCAATTTCGGTGGCGCATTCGAAATCATCAGCGCCGACAGGCTTGCACCAGGGCGGGAAACCGCGCGAGCGCCACAGATCGACAACGCCGTCTTTCTTCATCTGTTCGCGCCAGCGCGGATGCTGATAAATTTCCGTTGTGTGGAACAAGGTATATAGCGGCTCATAAAGGTAATCGCCCTCCCAGAAGGGAAGAAGCCGCTCGACCAAAAGGTCAGCGTCGCCGAGATAGTCCGCAACCTCCTGCATGGCGCGCGTTTCCTGTAGAACGAATTCCTTAAGCGCGGCGTCGCCTTGCCGGGCCGCGTTGACCAAGTTTTCAGCGTCGGCCCTATTTTCCTCCGAGATCATGCCCGCCGAAACGCCCTCATTCACGGCCGCCATCGCTGCATCGAAATCAGATTGATGAAAATAACTCCAGAACAAATTCCAGTAAGCGAAGGGTAAGGTCGCGCCGAGTTTGTCGGCCACTTTGCGAAATTGCGCGAGCGCCGCCGCATTGACGTCAATCTCGGGGAAATAGGCGCCGCCAAACGAGTAAGCATTGCCAAGGGTGTTCTGAAAGATCGGCACCAGCGGATCAATGGCGATAGCGCGTTTGGAAAGCGCTTCCGCCTCGTGGAAATAGCCCACGAAATTAAGCGCCTGCGCTGCATTATCGAGGACGCTTGAATTCTCTGGCGCCAGTTCGACGGCCCGATCCAAGGCTTTGAATGCGGGGATGAAGTCGTGATCGTAGTAAAGAAAGGCGCCGAGCTGGCTATAGGCTTCGGCGTTTGTCGGATCGAGCGCGATGGCGCGCGTCGCGGCGGCGCGGCCGATGGCGCGCCATTGATGATAGTCGCCAGTTGGGGGGAGTGCGGGCTGATAGGCTTCGTAGATCGCATAAACATAGGCGATCCCCGCCCAGGCCGGCGCAAAATTCGGATCGCGCGCTGTGGTCTCATTCAGCAGCAACAAAGCGGCGTTTAAATTGCCTAGCCCGCGCGCGAGGATGAGCTGTTTGGCCTTGAGATATTTTTCATAGGCGACAACATCGTCGGTGCGGTCGGTGACCAGCGTTTCACCGGCTTTCAGGCCAAGCGACAAGGCGAGTTCTTTCGCGACCGCCTTTGCGATATCGTCCTGAATGTTGAAAATGTCGGTCAGCTCGCGGTCATAGGTTTCCGACCACAGATGGAAGCCGTCTTCGGAGCGGATAAGCTGCGCGGTGATGCGCAATTGCGCGCCGGATTTCCTGACGCTGCCTTCGAGCACGTGATCAACGCCGAGCGTGTCGCCAATGATCCGCAGATCGTCATTCTTGCCCTTGAAGGAAAAGCTTGATGTGCGGCCCGCGACTTTCAGATCGGGAATGCGCACAAGGACGTTCAATATCTCTTCTGAAATGCCATCGGAGAAATATTCCTGATCGCCGTCGGGGGAGAGGTCGATGAAGGGAAGGACCGCGACCGACGCCGCGCCTTCTTGCGCCGCCTGCCGCACCGCGCCGGCGCCGCTATGGGGGATCACCCGGTCGGCGATGATGATGAGCGCCACCAGCGCCAGGCCGCAAAGGATGGCGATATCGAGTTTGCGGCCGGTCTTTTGTGCGATGCTCGCGCCCTCCGGCACGGCGGCGGTGGGCTTGACGCCGTCGGGCGTCATCTCGAACGCCCAGGCGAGAATCATGGCGACGGGAAAGCCAATGAACAAAAGGCTGACGACCATGCCGTCAAACCAGGCGGGCAGGCCGACGGCGTTTTCAAGTGTCGCGGCCACCTGCGCCAGGAGCCAGCCGACAACCCCATAGACGCCAGCGACACGAAATACGTTGCGCCGCCGTAGTTCTTTGAAAATATTGTTCATTCCCGCCCCTGCCTGACGACCATATAGCATGGCTTAAAGGCGATGGCGACAGGCGGGATCGTCCGTTATCGGACGGCCTGAAAAGGTTCGATACAGAAACAGGCCGCAAGACATTGTCCTGCGGCCCGCGCAATGTCCTGGAACGCCAGCGCTACTTGACCATTTTTTCGGTCAGGTAGAACGACTGGGTCGACACGCCGATATAGGTGCATTCGCCGTCTTCATTCCAGGCAAAGGTGATGAAGCTGAAATCGCCAGTGGTTGCTGTCGCGGCGAGTAGCTCGGGGTCTTGCGTGAAGCAGGTGAATTGCTCTTCATCCGCGTCACGCGCCTGGCAGAATCCGGTGGAGGCGACACCTGCGCCCGTCTGAATTTTGCGGATGCCGCAGCCGATATAGGTCACTTCATCCTTTGCTTGCTGCGCCGACACCATGTCGCCAAGCGCGGTGCGGTTGACGAGGTCGACATCGACCGGCGCGGGTTGTTTGTAACCGGCGATGGCGGCTGTCGACATGAGCGCGACAGCGACGCCGGCTGCGAGAATTTTAGATTTCAACTTCATAGTGTTCTCCCTCAATGGATCAATTGTGTCTGGTGTTAAAACTGGCCCTTGATCTCACCGCTGTTGATCGCCTTTGTAAGACGGATCAACGCTGCGCGCCGGGCCTCGGGCGGCAGTTCGGCAATCTTCGCCTGCAACGACATCATGTCTGCAGGCGGAACCACATTCATGGATCTGAGGCGTTCCATTTCCTGATCGATCGCGGATTGGGTCAGCACCGTTTGTCGTTGATCGTAAACGGGCGCCGGCTGTTGCGGTGACGATGATGACGTCGCCGCCGAGCGCACAGGCGTTGCGGCGCCTTCTTCTCCGGCGATCGCTTGATACTCCTCACGCATGATCATGCGAATGTCATCGGCGGTGAGACCGCCATCACTCGAGGACGCTGCGGCCCACTGGATCGGCGCTGTATCGGGCGAGGCTTGCTGAATGTCCCGGTTCAGGGTGTCTACCGAATCGACAAGTTGATCCGTGCGCATATCAAGCTTGATGGCGTGAAGGCCCAGCATGACAAGCAACAGCGTTTGGAACGCCGAAAGCGGTACGAGCCATTTCATCAACAGCGACCGCCTTTCCCGGCGCGGAGTGCCGACAATGTCCGGCGCGCGCGCAATGCTTGCTCTGACAGCACGTTGCGCCGCTCCAGCATTCGAAGATAATTGCCGCGTTGCAACACAAGCTCCCCCATCGTGCAACAATTCCGGCATTTAGAGCCGCCGCCGCAACGCTGTCAATCTTGGTCGGGAAGGGTCACGGTGAAAAATAGAATTGGCAAAACGCCGGACGGGGTGACCCGCCCGGCGCAGCTTACGCAACGAATGCAACTGAAATTGCTGGTTGTTTAGAGGTTGCTGCCGACCTTTGGCGGCACATAGAAAGACTGGTTCGAAAAGCCGATGCGTGTGCACTGACCGGTTTTTTCATCCCAGCTAAAGGTCACATAGCCATAATCGGCGCTTGCCTCGATGGCGTCGAGGAGGTCTTCATTGTCGGTGTTGCAAAAAGCGCGTTCGCCATCGGCGTCTTCAGCCTGACAAAAGCCAAAGGCGGTGGCGCCGCCGACGCCGTCATCGAATTTGCGCACACCGCAACCGATGAACTCATTCTTGTTCGGCGCATAACGCGCGCTTAGCATGTCGCCGCCAGCGAAGAAAGTCGCAAGGTCCACATCGACGGGCGCTGGTTGCACCATGCCGGCGATGGCGGCGGTGGAAGTGAAGGCTGCGGCGATGCCGCCGATCAGAAATTTACGGTTCAGTGTCATGTTAGTCTCTCCCTCTATCAGGTTACAGGTTCATTACATCCAGCCGTCGATTTCACCTTTGCTCATGGCTTTGGTGAGGCTCGTAAGCGCGGCGCGCCGTTCGGCCAAAGGTAATTTTGCGATCTTCGCCTGCAGGCCGGCCATTTCGACTTCGTCGATGGCGCCGCGGCTTCTGAAATAATTGATTTCACGATCCACAGCGGTCACGGCGGTTTTGACTTGCTGCGGCGTGTGTTGCGGTTTGACGGGCTGCGCGGGCGCCGATGCGGCGCGCGCAGGCGTTTCAAGCGCGGCGACTTCTTCGCGGATGATTTTGCGCATCTCGTCGCCGCTTAGAGAGGCGCTGCGCGCGTTATCCCATGACAGTGCGGCGGGATCGGCCTGCGTCTGGACTTGCGTCGGCTGGGCTTTGACCGCTTCGGCGATATCGTCCGTGCGCATGTCGATGGCGACGACTTTAAGACCGAGCGCGGCCAGCAATACGGTTTGTGTTGCGGAAAGTGGAATAAGCCAGTTCATAGGATGCCCCCTGCTGATGGGATGAAGCTACGCCAGGCGGGGGGCGGGCATGAGTGACGTAGATCACAGGTCTTTGCAAATAGCCCGAAAGGCGCGAAAACCCTTGGATAAACGTCGGATGCACGACTGGATGGACGGCTGATGGCCATCGGTATCTCTCCCCCGGTGAAAGGCGCTTTCGCGCCTTGTCAGGGGCGAGCATTGATTGCGATTGAGGCGATTTCGCGCCGGAAAAAAGATAGATACGGGGCAGGCGCCGCGTCAGCGTGCGGCGGCGATAGATTTGGCGAACGCCTCTGCCGCGCGTTGATCGTCACCGCTGAGCGTTGGCGCGCCCGGTCGGTAAAAAACGCCGCCCCATTGCATGTTGAAATAGCCGGCGCTGTCTTCAAACGGATGGATGAAGGATTCTGGCGGTTGCGGATCGGAGCCTGTCGCGACGACGAAGAGCGTCTTGCCCGCAAGCTGTTTGCCGATGGTTTTATAAGGCGGATCGGTGAGGTCCGAGAGGCGGTCGAAAAACAGCTTCATCTGCGCGCTCATGGTGTACCAGTAAACCGGGCTGGCGACGACGATCGCCTGCGCTTTCAGCATCGCCTGGGCGAGCGACAGGAAATCATCATCGGCGTTTGCGTGGGTGTAGGAATAGGGGCCGATCCGCAACGCTCCGAGATCAACCCGCTCTGTACCCGGAAGATGGCCGAGGACGGCGTTAAGGAGCCGCGCTGTGTCTCCGTCAGCGCGGCTCGACCCTAGAATGGAGAGAATAGTCATTTGTGGTTGCGCTCCATCAAGCGGCGCAGAGCCTCGGCGAGATCGCCGCCATCATGCATCGTTCTCATCATGGTCATCGCCGCCTCCTATTGATAAAGGTTTTTTTCCGCCGGAATGCGGCTGGAATATTCAACGAATTCGAACTCAAGCCCCTCGGCGTCGACGTAATAGAGATTGCGCCGGTGCGGATGCGTCTCGCCGAGATGATCAGGCTCATAACCGGCGTCTTTGAGCTGGCGCACAATTTTGTCGAGATCGGCGACTTCAAAGCCGATATGGGCAAGGCCGGGCTCTGCGCTCTGCAATTCGCGATGACGCCCGCGCGCCGCCGTCGGCAAGTGGAACTCATTGAGCGTGATGTAATTGGCGTCATCGCCCACATGCACCCAGCGGCGCGGAATTCCCGCCCATTCGCCGCCGCCTTCGCCGCGGATCGCCCAGTCGGGAAAGGCCGCGGTCAGGAATTTCACGGTCGGATCAATGGCCGTGACGATCAGATTCACATGTTCAATGCGGGGGCCGGTGGTCTGATCCGGGCCGGGTTTCTCCGTTTCTTTGGTCATTGTCGTCTCCCTTATTTATGAAAGAATATACTTTCAATAATCGGCCTTGTTTTTGAAAGCAAGAACTTTTATAAATAAGCGATGAGCAAAATTTCGAAGACGACCATCAAGAAAGCCGATAGGTCAAAAAACACAGCGGCCACGGGCGAGACTGGCGCGACGCGCGCGGCCATCCTCGACATGCTGAAACGCGAGGGGGAGTTGTGCGCGTCCGATATCGGTCCGGCGCTAGGCGTCACGCCTATGGCGGCGCGGTTGCAGCTTTATGCGCTCGAAGAGGAGGGGCTTGTCTGTGCGCGTTCGCAAGCCAAGGGCCGCGGACGGCCGCAAAAAGTCTGGTCGCTGACGGAGGCTTCGGCGCGGGTCTTTCCCGATGCGCATCAATCGCTCGCCGTCGAGATGATCCAGTCCGTCGAGGAATTGTTCGGCGCCGAAGGCCTGCAGAAATTCATCAAAAAACATGGCGACATGCAGCGCGCGGCCTATGGCGAAAAACTTGAGAGTGCAAAAACCATTGGCGAGCGCGTCAAGCGCCTGGCGAAAGCGCGTTCGGATGAAGGCTATATGGCGGAAGCCAACAAAGACGGGCGCGACTGGCTGCTCATCGAGAACCATTGCCCGATCTGTTCGGCGGCGAAAGCCTGCACCGGGCTTTGCGCGGGTGAGCTGAAAGTTTTTTCCGATGTGCTGGGCAAGGATACGACGGTCACCCGCGAAGAACATATCCTCGCCGGCGCCCGGCGCTGCGCCTATCGGGTTAGGCAAGGCTAATTACCACGTAAATTTCGCTCTGACTCAGTTAGTCGCTCCGTGATTTGCGGGATTTTCTCTTTCGCCAGATTCAGCAGTGTCTTTGCATGCTCGAGCTCATCCGAGAAGTCTTCGCCGCACCCGCCTCTTGAGATGAAATGCGCACGCTCTGCAATGCCTGCATCCAAAATGAAATAGGGGCCTTCGCAGATGGTGATATAGCCGTCTTCGTCGGGGCCGGTGTCGAACGGTTCATCAATGGGTTCTGACCAAAAGGAGCGCTTGTCCAGGTCGTCGACAACGGAATAATACTCCTCATCTGAAATTTTTATCTCATAGATATCGGTCACATATCGGTCGTGACGAAGATCGCCATCATGGTCATAAGTCTCATCCGCTCGTGATTGGACGCTCGCTTCCAAATATGCGTTCGGTATGGAAATCCCCTCCTCATTCTTCAATCCAGGCCGGTTGATAATGGTTACGCCGACCGTCGCATCCATGAACCAATCGTAGAAAAAGGTAATCTGATCGAATTCAGGATCGTCTTTTACGTCCGTCAACAGCAGCCACGCATACAAGTCCTGCACGCGCCGGTCATAGTCGTAGTTGTCGGGCGGCGCAGTTTCCTGTTCGATGGCGTCTTGCGCCCAAGATTGCGCAAAAAAGATAGAAAGCAAGAAAAAGGCGGAGAGAAATTGTTTCATAAAAGTTCTCCAAAGGGGAAGACGCTTAGTCGTCTTTCATCGCCACAAACACCATCACTAGCCCGCTCGACATGAAATAGATGAAGGCGCCGTCCATGGACCCGTCGCCAAGCGGCGTCTGCCACATGCCGAGAATGCCGCCGCCTACAACGGTGAACAAGCCGAACCACAGGGCGACGCCGATGCCGCACCCCAAAATAGCGAAACTCTTGGAGGCATTGAACTGATCGGCGGGCTTGCCGGCTGCGCCCAGCATTTTCATCGCGCCGATCATCGACACTGCACCCACCAGAAATTCGCATGTGACAATGACCATCAATGTAAGCGTGACCAGCGCCGGACTGGTGATCGCCGGTGCGAGGTCATTGGGATAAACCTCATGACCCTCAAGCGATAAAACATAGCCGACAAAGCCTTTCGCTTCCTCCCAGTTGATGATGTTTCCGGCGGCGTAGGTGAGGCCCTGCAGCCCCACAAAGATGACAAGAATGATTTTCAGATAACGGATCATATGGAGCCCCCTCCAGTTTTGAGGCGAGCCTAGGCGAATTGCGCGCTAATGAACAGAGATGGCCTTCGCAAGCGCAATAGGATAGAAGGCGGCGCATGGCCGCGAAAAAACCCTTCTGGAAAACCAAGAAGCTCTCCGAGATGACGGCGGAAGAGTGGGAGTCCTTGTGCGACGGCTGCGGGCGCTGCTGTATTTATGTCCTCCACAATGAAGACACGGACGAGGTGTTCGAGACGGATATCGCCTGCAAGCTGTTCGATGTGGCGCGCCGACGCTGCACCGATTACGCCAACCGCATGAAACAGGTGAGCGACTGTGTGCAATTAACGCCCGACAATGCGGGCGCGCTGAAATGGATGCCGCCGACCTGCGCCTATCGCCGTCTCGCGGAAGGCAAGAAGCTGCCGACCTGGCATCCCCTGCGCACGGGCGATCCGAACAGCGTGACGCGCGCGAAGATATCCGTGTCGCCGGACCTTGTCTCGGAGAACGATCTTGAGATTACCGACGAGCTGCTGGAAAGCCGGATTGTAAGAGAGCGGTGAAACGTGGCCGCCTAGTATTTGATGCCAAGCCCGATCTTGGTGAGCTCCTCATCCTGGAAAGTCTCGAGATGTTGGCCTTCTTCATAGGATAGAGTGACCGCGACGTGGTTGGTCAATGCATATTCAATAGCAGCGGTAAATCGCGAAGGATCCGACAGTAAGCCTGAAACGGTTTCCATATGCCGATATGTTGCTATGAACTTCAGACGGTCCTTCTCCGTAATTCCGAAATCCGGCGACAGGTAAATGCCGCCGACGCCGCCAACGCCGATATACTGGTCATCCTCCAGTGTTGCGAAATCCGTACTTGTTCCCGCCGCGAAAACATGGCCGCCTTCGATAAAAGCGCCGGCGGTGGGACGAATTGTGGTTTCACCAAAGACGGGGAGCCGAACAGACGTATCTCCACCGAAAAGGCTGCGGACTCTGCCGGCCTGATCGCGCCAGCCCAGCCCTTCCACATCGAACTGTAAACGTCCGCGCAATACTTTCGAATTTTCTTCCATATTGAATGTGTGAGAAATTTCACCGCTAGCGCGCAGGCAAAGAGGGTTGCACGTGACGCCGGGGAGTAAGAAGCCGTCCTCATCGTATCTTGCAAAAAGGCTGCGTGAGAACTGGAGACCCGGCGTTAGTTGACGGATATCCTTGTCGCCTTCCCCGTCTTCAGTTTTTGTGGTTGAGAAAGTGTACCCAAGAAATAGAATTCGCGAAAAGTTGGAGGGGTAATCCGCTGCTTTTTTTGATGCCGTCTCCAGACCCACGACGCCTCGAATGTCGAGTGTTCGCTCTCCTTTTTCCGCATTATTAGTGTATGAAAAACTGGCGGGAGTCACCTTTTTAAAATTGCTGCTTTTTTTGGCGACGGAAAGCTCAGAGGATTTCGATCGCGCCATAAAGCGTGCTGTCATATCAGCTATAGTCGAATTCGGTTTATCGTCTTCCTGTATGACGCATGTAATTTTGATTTCCTTGCCGTCACCAAGCAAAGCTTCAGCATACGCCTGTTGCCGCTCATCCGGAGTCACGTCTTGAGGCATGCCCTCGAAGAGCTCTACCGAGCCAGTAACGCGAAAATACTTCGATTTTGGATCGGCAGATCTCAAATAGGAATATATTGATCGCTTGACATGCTCGTAAAGCTCCTCTTGAAGCTCGATTTCAGCTTCAGAGCAGCCTCGTATAGTTGCGCGGCAATAGTCTTCAGCATTTGTAGGCGCTGGCGCAGGACGTCCTTCGGCGGCGGCCTCCAGGCCTCGGACGCGATCTCTTTCTTCGATGATTGCTGCTGTCTTGCTTTTGTAAAAGCCTGATGGGTCAAGCACTAGACGTTGTGCATCGTTTCGATCCGTCATCAATCCCAAAGGCAATTGCGAAACACCAATTTTATGGGATGCAAAAAGGCCATCCATCAATGCAGGCATGTTCACCATATCTCCGTCGGAAACATTGACGCAAAGTTTCTTGTGTTCCTCTTTTATCAGTAAAACATTTTCCAGATTGACTGTTTCTACAGTGTTTGGCGGGGGCAGTGGCAACGGTTCAGCATTGGCTGCAACGGCGCTGTAAAAAAAGGTGAAGGGTAGGGCGGTCCAGGAAAGATTCACTGATCATTTCTCCTGGCTTCTCGCTTATTTCGTTCGGCGATAATTCTGTTTGCAAAAAGATTGATCGTGGTCAGCACGGGATCATCAATAGTTCCTTTGACGTCTTTGTAGTGAATTCTCAGGATGGAATAGAAGCTGTTTTTTTTGATCAGCATCTCACCGAATGCGCCCAGAATAATCCCCCAACCCGAGACATTTGCGCTCCAGCCGTCGGGCTTAGCTTTTTCCGGGACAAGATCGATATCCCAGTTATTCTCATTAATTCGCGAATTATTGAAAATCGCCCGCTTTAATGCATTTTCTACATCGTCATAAATTTGCGGAATGCCTGGCGGCGTACCCGTCATAGTCCCCTCCCCAAAAAAGCTCAGTAATGCTAAAGCAAAGAAAATATATATGGCAAGTTATTTAGTAACAGTATTCTTCTGTATTCTATCTCTAAGCTGGGGTTTGATAGTTTTTATGGAGCGATGTTTCTTAGTCTAGTAAACGGCGGGAGCGCTCCGTCTGTTCGCAAAGTATCCATAATAACCCCACCCCAATAACGCGAACTGACAGTCGCGAAATTCATCATTTGTGTTGAAAACAGGCTGTTTTTTGAGGTTTGGTGAATAGTTATCCACCACTTCCCGGGCGGCCGTATCATCCGCTCCATGATGAAAAACCTACCATCACCAACGCCGGAAACTTATCGCGCTGACGAAGAGGGCGAGGACTGGAACGCGCTGTCGGCGCGCATCCAGAAACTCGCTCATCGCCGTTCGCGGTCGCTCCTGGCCGATCATGATGATGACGCGTTCGACCGCGGCGCGCGAAGTTTGCGCACGCTGATGAGCGCGGCGGAAGTCGCGGGCCGCATGCGGCGCGAAGAAGCAAAGGAACGTGAAACGCATGAGCAAGCCGCCGGGCGACACGACTTCACCGAAATTGAATCTACGTTTCAAAATGCCCGGCTTGCGCAGTTTTTTGGGGCAGCAAAAAGAACAGCCGGCTTCAGTGATGACAAGGCAAGAATTTCGTTTTTGGTAAGCAAAGTGTCGGGGGACGTGTTTATCGAGGATCAGTATATGCCGGAACCTCTGACATATGGACCCGAACGTCCTTTTCAGCAAATCTATAAACTCAACGGCGCTTTTCCGGACGTGCAATGCAAGTCGGAATTCGAATGGAAAACGATAATCACAACTGAGGATATTCGATAGGCTGATCTACGGTTGTCGTTTATTCGCCTTCCATTTCCTCAATCCATTCCTCCACATGCTCGCGCATGGCGCCAAGGGGGACGGCGCCGTTCTCCAAGATACGGTCGTGGAATTCCTTGATGTCGAATTTCTCGCCAAGCCGTTCTTCCGCTGCTTTTCGGAGCGCAAAGATTTCAAGACCGCCTGTGTCATAGGCGGTGAGTTGTCCGGGAATGACGGCAATGCGGTCGAGCAGGACCTCGGCGCTTTTCTCGTCAAAATTTCCACTCTCAATGGCGAGGTCTTTCACCTGTTGCTCAGTCCATCCGTATACGTGCAATCCCGGGTCCATCACCATGCCGCGCGCAGGCCAGGCGCGTCGCGAGATTTCGCCATAACGGGTGTCATAGATCCCGGCCTCCTCGGCGAGAGCTTCGGAATAACGCGCCCAGCCCTCGACATAGGCGGTGGAGCTCAGCAATTGCACGATGGGATGAAGCCCCTCGACCGCGGAGGCGGTGGCGATCTGCAAATGATGTCCGGGCCAGCCTTCGTGCACGGCGACGATCTGGGCATGGCCCTTTGTTTCGGTCTCCCAATCGTCCGTATTGATGCGATAGGTGGCGGCGCCTTCCGATGGCGGCGTCGTCTCATAGCGCGAGGATTGCCCGGTGCCCTTAAGATAATCGGGATAGGGCTCGACCACCATGTCCTGTGCAGGCAGTTTCGAAAACAGCGGCGCCGATTTTTCCCGCGTCACAGGCACAATGGCGCGGGTGTAATCGACCAGCGCCTGTTCGCTGTCAAAACGATTGCCCGGCGCAGTCTGAACACGCTCGAGAATCTCGGCGAAGTCTTCAACGCCGAACAGTTCCTTGCCGCGCGCTATCATCGCGGCGGTGTTCGCTGCGACGGCTTCCTGTCCGCGCTCATAGGTTTTCGCAGAGCCGATGGGCGCGCCATGATGCACCCGCAACAGCGCCTCGTAACAGGCCGCGCCGTCGGGATTGGCGGTGATGGCGAGATTGTCGCGCGCCCCGGGGATGTAGGTGTCGTTCAGGAACGCGCGGTAATCGGCGATGGCCGGATTGATCTTTTCAGCGACAAGTGTTGTCGCCGCAGCCTTGAAATCCTCATCGGTATTTGCGGCGAAGGAGATAAAAGGCGAGTCCGCCGGCGCCGCCGCCAGCAGCGAATCGAGCTGCGCGACGACGCGGGCCGCGACGCGTTTCGGCACGGTGTACCCTTCAGCGAGCCCCTGTTCGAGATTGGCCTTATCCGCTGCGATATAAGCGGGGAGTTTTTCCCAGCGGGCGAGCGCTTCGGCGCGCTCTTCATCCGTTTCAACCGGTTGCATAGATGCGATGATGGGCAATCCGTTCTGCCACCCGAACATATGGTTGAGGCTTTGCCAGGGCTGGCGGCAGATGCGCGCGCCAACGCTCGACGTGATATATTCCTTTACAGTTTCATAGACGACCCAATCGGCGCGTTTGAGAGAGGCAGGGTCGACTTTGTCGAGACGCGCGGCGAGGGCGTCTTCTGTCTTTTCAAACGCGGCATAAGCGTCAGGCGCAATATCATCAAAGGCGTCATTGGGGATTTCCACATCGGCGCCAAGCCCCGAATAAAGAATGACAAAGGGCGCCAGCTCAGTGATCGCGGCCATGTACTCATCAGCGACGGCGGTCACTTCATCTGCGGGCGCTGGCGAAGGCGTCGTCGAGGCGGGTTCCTTCGCCGCCTCGCAACCGGACAGAACAAAGGCGGCGGCGAGCGTCAGAAAAACACGTTTTTTCACGGAATATCCCCTTAGTGACCAATTGCGCACCGGCATACTCCATTCCCGCCGCCCGGAAAAAGCCTCCATGGCCGGCTTTGGCGACAAATCCCTTGCCAAAATTAACGCTAAACTCTTCATTTCCGGGGAAAATCACCTATCTCTATGCGGGAGGGCGGACTCCGCCCATAGAGCAAGGTTTAACAAGGATTTAACCGGCAGTGGCGCGGAACCCTTACATAGTGCTCGGACTTTCCCCGAAGGCGACAGATGCGGAAATCCGCTCCGCCTTCCGTCAGCTTGCGAAAAAATACCATCCCGATCGCAACCCCGACGACAAGAAAGCCGAAGACAAGTTCAAGGAGGTCTCCGCCGCCTTCGATATTCTTGGCGACTCTGAACGGCGTAAGAAATATGATCGCGGCGAGATCGATGATGACGGGCGCGAACGGCCGAACCCGTTCCATCAATGGACCCAGCGTGAGGGCGCGGGCCCGGGGCGCGGTTATTCTTCCGGCGCGGGCGGTCCCGGCGGCGGGCCTGGCGCTGGCGCCTCTTTCGAAGACATCTCGGACATTTTCTCGGACATTTTTGGCGCGCGTCAGGCGCGCGCCCATAGCGCTCAACAAGGGCGCGGACGCGATACACGCTATCGCCTCGAAGTGGATTTTCTCGACGCCGTGAACGGCGCCAAGAAACGCGTCACTATGCCTGACGGCAAAAATCTGGATCTCACCATCCCGGCGGGATTTGAGGACGGCCAGACCTTGCGTCTTAAAGGGCAGGGCGAGCGTGGTCCCGGCGGCGCCGGCGATGTCTATGTGGAAGTCAAGGTGAAGCCGCACCCGCTCTATGACCGCAAGGGTGATGACATCTATATTGAAACGCCTATCACGCTGAAAGAAGCGGTGCTGGGCGGCAAGATTACGGCGCCGACAATCGCCGGCGATGTTTCCGTCAATGTGCCGAAAAATTCGAGTTCAGGAACAGTCTTGCGCCTGAAAGGCCGCGGCGTTCCCAAAAAATCCGGCGGCGCAGGCGATCAGTATGTGAAGCTTAAAATTGTTCTGCCGGAAGGCGGCGACAAAGAGCTTGAGGAGTTCGTCAAGAAATGGAAAGGCGCGGATCAGAAGACGCGGCGCGATTTCGCCGGCGCGTAAGTCTTTGAGGCGTTTGACCTCAATCCTTTTCAATCGTACGAGTAAAGACGATATCCGGCAGGGCAAGCGACTTCATGGGACTATCACAACGCAAGCGTGAGCGCCTGAGCGCATTTCTGGGCGAGCTTCCGGTCGCTGCGGCTGTGAAGCTTTTCGCTGCGCTTGAGGTTGACCGCGACGCTGGCGGCGAAGGCCTTCCGCACAATACGCTGCTCGATGATCTGAGGCGCAAACTGCGTGAACGGGGAGCCGCGCCAGTGCGCCGGCCCAGCGCCAAGCGCACATTCTTTAACCCGTTTGAAGATTTCTTCGTCAGTGTAAGGAGCGGTAAAAAACGCCAGGCGCAAATTGCGCGGACATCGCTCGATCCGATCTGGCGCGTGATGATGACCGACCCGGCCTTGACCGAGGCGGCGATGGCCGCCGCGGCGCTGGACGACGCTTATAGTTCAGGCGGTGATACGAAGGCGCTTGAGCGGTCGCTTTTCCTGGCCGCGGAGGCGGGGCTGGCGCGGCTGTTCGCGCGCGTAAAGGAAACCGACGCAACACGGGCGAGCCTTGTTGAGGCGCTCGGCGGGGAAGCAGCGCTCGCCGATTTCGAAGAGATCCGCCAATTGATGGAGGCGTCGGAGGCGCTGCGCACGCTGCGTATTGTTGTGCCTTCTCATTCGCCGTCGTTGAGTGAAGAACAGATTTACGACCTCAGGCAACTTTTTCTTTCCGTCTACGAACAGTCTCCGTCGATCGCCAGCTATCTGTTGCTGGCGCTGAAGGGCCGGCTGGAGGCGCCGTGGCGCGCGCTCGGTGTTTACTATCACCTTGCCCGAAGCGCCGATGAGCGGCTGATGCCTGCGCGCGAAACCGTGATGGCGCTGCCTGAAAGCCTGTTCGAGGATCTTGAGGGGATCGCCCGCGCGCTTGAAAAAGCCGGCGGCGGCGCCCTTGAGGTGCAGAGCGCCAAGGCGCGGCTGGGTTGGTTTATTGATTACGCTGAAGGGCTCGCCCGTCATGCGCAAAAGGCGGGTGACAATGTGGTTCTCAACCGGATTGAGGCGTGCCGCGATATTGCGGGCGAGGCTCATGCGCGGTTTGTAGAGCAGGCGCTGGCCGCCATGCGCGCGGCCCTGCCGGTGCGCGCTACGCGCGGGTCGAGCCGGCTGGCGGCGCCGCGGCCCGATTATTCCGTTCCCGTTGCTCCGGGCGCTCTTGATGATGCGAAAAGCGCGGTTGCGCTGCTGAACGATGCGCCTGCGGATGCGCGCCGGCTCGGCGCCGATCCGGGCTTAAGCGAAAAAGTGCTGGAAGACGCCTCTAAATATGCGAGCACATACGCCAATGATCTGGTGGCGGAAATTCGTGCAGCGGAAGGCGCCGACCGCGCTGCGGCGAAACGGCTTCTCGAACAATCGCTCTCGATTGTGGAGCCCTTGCTGAAAAGTGATGAGGCGGGCCTCATCCGTGATCGCGCTGCGGCTGCGGCCGTTACCGTTTAAAGCTAAGTTTCTTTTTGCGAAATTTTGGCATTTTCTGAGGTCTTCATGGCGCTATGGCAATTTGATGTTCGCATTGTGCCAAGAACTGCCCTGGCAAAGACGACAGGCAATATTCCACTTGCCGTGTCTGAGTCCGAATATTTGAACGAAGATCATAACTGGAGTGAGCATGGAACACTTGATGGTCTAGCAGAAAAATTATCCCAGTTTCTAAATGCGCGTAAAACTTGGAGTTTAGACCTTAAAGGTTGGGGAGACGAGGAAGGAGATAGAGTAGATGTCTTTTGTCATGGCAACGTGCCGGAAAGTTGGAGCGTGCGTTTTGATATGCGTACGCCAAACCATTCCTTTATAATAAAGATAGTTGATCTGGCTGGCGAATTTGACGGAGTTTTTATTACTCAAGAGAGATATGTGATTTCTCCTTCTTATTCAAAGTTGCTTACTCGTATGCAGCGCTCTAGCAGCTTCAAGTTCGTTGAAAATCCTGAAAAATTTTTTGAGAGACTAAAGACGCAAGACGACAACAACAAGGATTAGGGTGGGGCATCTCCGTATTGTTCCATGTCTACTAGACTGAAAATGTAGTGATGTTTGCGAGAAAGATATGACCGGCGAAACCACGAAAACAGAATTCAAGGGCGCAAGCGGCGAGGCGCTCGCGGCGGCGCTCGACCTTCCTGCGAAGCCGCGGGCCTATGCGCTTTTTGCGCATTGTTTTTCTTGTTCCAAAGATATCAAGGCGGCCCGCGAAATTGCGCGGGCATTGCGCGCCGAAGGCTTTGCCGTGATGCGGTTCGACTTCACCGGCCTTGGCGCCTCGGAAGGGGAATTCGCCAACACCAATTTCTCTTCCAACGTCGACGACCTTGTCGCCGCCGCTGATTTTCTGCGCGAGACCTATGAGGCGCCGTCGATCATTATTGGTCACTCCCTTGGCGGGGCGGCGGCGATCGTCGCGGCGACACGCATACCGGAGGTGAAGGGCGTCGCCACCATCGCCGCCCCGGCTGAAGCCGATCATGTCGCCATGCAAATCGCCGAGCATCGCGACGAAATAGAAGAGAAGGGGATGGCGACGGTCTCCCTTGCGGGGCGCCCTTTCACCATCAAGAAACAGTTTCTCGACGATCTTGAAAAACAGGATGTGCTCGCCTGCGCTGCGACTCTGAAGAAACCGCTTCTCATCATGCATGCGCCTTTCGACCAGACTGTCGGGGTCGACAACGCCACAAAAATCTTCGTCGCTGCAAAACATCCCAAAAGTTTCGTCAGCCTCGACAGCGCCGATCATTTGTTGTCTGACCCGGCCGACGCCCGTTACGCAGCCTCGGTGCTCGCCGCCTGGGCGGGCCGTTATATCGGCGCCGCGCCCCATGCGCTGGAAACAAAGCCAGCGCCTCAATTCACCGGCGGCGCGCTCGCGCGCACGGTGGAGGGCGAGCCGCTCGCCGTTGAGCTTTCCATTGACGGCCACCCCATGATGATCGACGCCAGCGCCGCCGATGGCGGCCATGATCTTGGCCCCAATCCGACCCGCACGGTCGAGGGGGCGCTCGCGGCCTGCGGGGTCATGACCATCAAGATGTATGCCCGGCGCAAGAAATGGGACGTCAAATCCGTGGAGATTCGCATCCGCCGGGGTCCGTCCGGGGATTCCCATGCGCCCAAGGTGCTCGAAAAGGAGGTGGCGCTGGAAGGCGACCTCGACGAGGCCCAGCGCGCCCGGCTGCTCGAAATCGCGGATAAATGCCCGGTTCACCGGATGCTGACCGACGGTGTGACCGTAAATTCCCGAATCGCTTGATATTTTTAACAATTTTTAATGTCGGGGGAGCGCTTTCGCCGCGCCCGCGTCATCATTAATTACATTATGGTCAAATGAAGCGGGGCGCGCTTCCGTTGAAAAGGCATAGAAGGATGATGACGTTGACGACACAGTATTTTCGAAAATCAAAACTTCGCCGCGCAGGTATTCTCGCTGCTGGCGTCGCCGCAACCGCGCTGACGGCCGCAAGCCTCGGCTTTTCTACAGCAGACGCGCAGGCGCCGCGTCTGATGGCGCCGCCGCTGGCCGCTGACGGCACGCTCTCTTTTGCCGATCTTGTGGAGCGGGTCAGTCCTGCTGTGGTGAGTGTTCTGGTCGAGCGTGAAGTGGATATGCGCCGCAATATGCCGGAAGGACTTGAAGAGTTTTTCAATTTCCGTTTCGGCACCCCCGACGACAATGGCGCCCCGGAGGATTTCGACGGCGGTGTGCGCCGCATGGAAGCGCAAGGATCGGGCTTTTTCATCGACAATGACGGCCATGTCGTCACCAACAATCATGTGGTTGAGGACGCCGACAAGGTTCAGGTGCGCCTCGCCAATGGTGATGAAGTGGACGCGGAAGTTGTCGGCACTGATCCACTGACTGATCTCGCCGTTCTCAAAATCAAGCCGCAATCGGGCCAGCCCCATGTGGAGTTCGCCGATGACGTGAATTTGCGTGTTGGCGATTGGGTCGTTGCTGTCGGCAACCCGTTCGGTCTCGGCGGCACCGTGACGAGTGGCATAGTCTCCGCCATTGGCGGGCAGAATCGCGAGAACCAGTATCTCGATTTCATCCAGATCGACGCGCCGATCAATCGCGGCAATTCTGGCGGCCCGACCTTTGATCTGAAAGGCCGTGTTGTTGGCGTCAACACGGCGATCTTCTCGCCCAATGGCGGCAGTGTCGGCATTGGCTTTGCGATTCCGGCGCGTGTCGCCAAGGAAACCGTGGCGCAATTGATCGCCAATGGGTCGGTCACGCGCGGCTGGCTCGGCATTCAGTTGCAGGAAGTCACGACCGAGCTTGCCGCCGCTATTGGCCTCGACAAAAAAGGCGGCGTCCTTGTCGCCGATGTCATTGACGGCACACCGGCGCAAAAAGCCGGCCTTGAAGATGGCGATGTTATTCTCGGCATCGCCGACGATGATGTCGGCAGCGCGAACGAGCTTTCGCGCCGGGTGGCGTCCTATTCGCCGGGCGAGAAGGTCGATCTTAAAATTCAGCGCAACGGCAAGATCCGCAACATCAAGGTGACGCTTGGCCAGCGTGATGAGGACAGCACTGTCGCTTCCAATGATGTTCCGTCCAATGACAATGACAGCCTTGCGGCGGATGTCGGGCTCCGGGTCGCCGAACTCAACAATGTGTTGCGCCAGCAATTCCGCGTGCCCGACAGTGTGGACGGCGTGGTCGTGACCGCGGTTCGCCCCGGCAGTCCGGCGGAAGACGCAGGCCTCCAGCCGGGCGTTGTCATTCTCCAGCTTGACGGCCAGGAGGTGACTTCCGGCGACGATCTGCGCTCGAAGATTTCGAACGCCAAGAAAGACGGCAAGGATGCGGTGCTCTTGCGGATGCAGCTTGGCACCAACCGCCAGTTCGGCGCGCTCTCGCTGGACGACTAGCGGCGGACCATTGATGTTCCGGCGGCGCTCCGAATGCTCGGCGGCGCCGCCGTTTTGTATCAAATGAAATCAGGCTAAGGTGGCCACATGCGAATTCTACTGGTTGAAGACGATGCGGAGGCGGCGGCGTATGTCGCAAAAGGCCTGCGCGAAGCGGGGCATGTGGTTGACCACGCCCTGGACGGCGAAAGCGGTCTCAATATGGCGACGTCCGGCGGTTACGATGCATATGTCATCGACCGGATGCTGCCGAAAATGGACGGGCTTTCCCTGCTGTCGAACCGGCGCGGCGACGGCGATCAAACGCCGGCATTGTTTCTGTCCGCCCTCGGAGAAGTCGATGACCGCGTGTCCGGCCTGAAAGCCGGCGGCGACGATTATCTCGTAAAGCCCTACGCCTTCTCTGAACTCCTGGCGCGGATAGAGGCGCTTGGGCGCCGCCGGTCGTCAGGGCCTACGGAAGTGACGACCCGCTTCAAGGTTGGCGATCTTGAGCTGGATGTTCTGACCCGGACTGTGCGCCGCGCCGAACGCAAAATCGACCTTCAGCCGCGCGAATTCAGGCTGCTGGAATATCTGATGCGCCATGCCGGTCAGGTGGTGACGCGCACCATGCTTTTGGAGAATGTCTGGGAATATCATTTCGATCCGCAGACCAATGTTATCGATGTTCATATCTCGCGTTTGCGGGCGAAGATCGATAAGGACTTCGATAAACCGCTGCTGAAAACGATCCGCGGCGCGGGATACCGACTGTCGGATACAGACTAGGACTTTCATGCTCCGCATTCTTCGCACGACATCGTTTCGCTTTACGCTGATCTATGTCGTGCTTTTTGCGGGCGCGGTGGCCCTGCTTGGCGCCTATCTCTACAGCGCCACTTTCGGCGAGGCGGCCAAGCAAACCGATAATGTCATCGACAGCGAGATCAGCGTTCTCGCCGATCTGTTTTCCACCAGCGGTTCAGGCATGCTCACCCGCGTCATCCGCCAGCGCACGGCCTGGTCCGATGATGCGATTTATATGCTGATCGGGGCGCCGTCGGGCGCTGTGCTGGCGGGCAATCTGACGGCGCTGCCGCCGGAGGCGCTGACCGCGGAAGGCGACTTTTTCAATTTCAAATTTGAAAAGCCGCTCGTCGATGCGGCGGGCCGGGAAGTCGGCATCCAGCAGCGCGAGGCGCGGGGCAAGATGATGCGGTTCCGCGCCTCCGCCGACGCCGAGCAATCCTATCTCGTTGTCGTAGCGCGCGACATCGCCAGCCGTGAATTCCTGCGCGAGCGTTCGCAAAGCGTCGTCACCCGCGCCGCGATGGTGACGATTGCGCTCGGCGTGGTGATCGGTCTTGTCTTTTCCCGCTCGCTTCTGGGGCGGGTTGAAGTGGTCAACAAAACTGCGCGCGCAATCCGCGGCGGCGACCTTGGCCAGCGCGTGCCGACCACTGGTTCAGGCGATGAGCTTGACGATCTCGGGTCCAATCTCAATTCCATGCTCGATCAGATCGAGCGGCTGATGGCCGGCATGCGAGAGGTTTCCGATAATATCGCCCATGATCTGCGCTCGCCCCTGACGCGTATTCGCAATCGTCTCAATGACGCGCTTGAAGGCGACGACAAGGCGAAAGACGAAGCCTTGCGCGCCACTATCGACGATTCGGAAAAAGTGCTGGCGACGTTCAATGCGCTTCTTTCCATCGCGCGGATTCAATCGGGCGAAGGCGCCGGGGTGATGGCGCCCATCGATATTGTCGCGATCGCCGAGGAAATGGCCGAGCTTTATGAGCCGGCGGCGCAGGATGCGGGTTTTGAGTTTATCTTCATTACGGCGCCGACGCCGCCCGTGAAAGGCTCGCGCGAGCTGGTCAGCCAGGCGCTCGCCAATTTTCTCGATAATGCTCTGAAATACGCCGAAGGCGGCACGCGTATCGAACTGAAGGTTGGGCCGGCGAAAAACGGCGGCGCCGTTCTTTCCGTCGCCGATGACGGGCCGGGCGTTGCGCCCGAAAGCCGCGACCGCATCTTTGAACGGTTCGTGCGCCTCGAACAGAGCCGCTCAACGCCGGGGTCGGGCCTTGGCCTGTCGCTGGTGTCGGCCATCGCCCGGGCGCATGGCGCGACGCTTGAGTTGCAGGACGGGTTAAAACATAAAAACGATGAAGGCTGCGGCCTGCGCATTGTCATGACCTTCGCCCCGGCGGATTAACGTCGGCATTTTCCAATCTCGAAAGGAGTCACATGAGTAAGACCGAATTTATCGCCAATGTCGCGGAAGCAGGCGGCCTCAGCAACGCTGATGCGAAACGTGTTGTGGAGCTTGTCTTTGGCGAGATCGAAAATGGTCTGAAGCGGGCGAGGAAAGACGGAAAATATACGATTGGCACCTTCGGCACCTTCACCATTTCAAGACGGTCCGCGCGCAAGGGCCGCAATCCGCGCACCGGAGAAGAGATCGACATCAAGGAGTCGAAGTCCTTGCGGTTTCGCCCGTCTTCGGCGCTGAAAGACGCCGCCGGTTGTTAGACGGCGCTTGATTCAGATCAATTACAGGTCCGGCGTGGAGGCGCGTTTCTTTTTACTGGCTTTCCACCAGCCGGCAATGGCATTTTGCGAGACATGAAAACCCTAGCGGAGATGATCGCCAGCGCGCCAGGCGCGTATGACCAGGACGCGGCGGCGCATTTTGTGGACGAGCTTGGCGGTGTTTTTCAGGAACTGACCGACGCTGCGCAAACCCTCCTGAAAGGGACAGCCGGTTGTTCGCCTTATCTCCGCCGCCTTGCGCTCAAGCGTAAGGACGATCTGCCTGCGCTGTTTGCAGCATCGCCTGATGAAACCATGCGTCGCATCAATGACGATGCTCGCGCCATCGCTGATCAGGATATCGTTGATGAGCAGATCCGGGCGCTGCGCCTTTTGAAACAGGAGGCGGCGCTCCTGATTGCGTTAAGCGATATTGGCGGCGCATGGCCGGTGATGCAGGCGACGACCGCTCTCTCGGAATTTGCCGACGCCGCGTTGCAGGGTGCGCTCGCCGCGGCGATTGCGCGTTCGCCTTTGGAGACGACGCAAGGGTTTGTCATTCTCGCCATGGGAAAGCATGGCGCCTTTGAGCTCAACTATTCGAGCGATATTGATCTCGTTGTCCTCTACGACCCGGAGCGCATACAGGCTGGCGAGCGCCATATTGTACAAAAACAAGCCGTCGCCATCACGCGCGATGTGATTAACTTAATGCAGAGGCAGACGGCGGACGGCTATGTTTTCCGCACCGATCTGCGCTTGAGGCCAGACCCGAGCGTGACGGCGCTCGCGGTGACGGTGAGCGCGGCGGAAGCCTATTACGAAACCTTCGGCCAGAACTGGGAGCGCATGGCCTTCATCAAGGCGCGCCCGGCGGCCGGCGACCTTGCCATTGGCGAAGAGTTTTTGAAAACGTTGCGGCCTTTCATCTGGCGCAAATATTTTGACTATGCAGCGATAGAGGATGTGCATGCGGTAAAACGCCAGATGCACACCGCCAAGGGCGGCGGCGAGATCGCCTTTGAAGGCCATGACGTCAAACTCGGACGCGGCGGCATTCGCGAAATTGAGTTCTACGCGCAGACGCAACAGCTTATTCTCGGCGGCAAGAATGAAAACCTGCGCCAGCGTGCGACCCTCGATGCGCTGGCGGCATTGGCGCAGGCGGACGCGATCGATGCCGCCGACAGGGACGCCTTGAGCGAAGCGTATCTGTATCTGCGTCATGTGGAGCACCGCCTGCAGATGGTGAATGACGAACAAACCCATCGCATTCCTTCGGCGCCGGCAGATATTGCACGCGTTGCTGTTTTTTCCGGTGCGGAAAACGCAGACATGTTCCGCGCCAGAATGCTGGCGACGCTGGAAAGCGTGGGCGAGCGTTATGACGGGTTGTTTGAAACGACGGATGTGCCGGAATCGCGGCTTGGGCCGCTTGTCTTCACCGGGGTGGAGCAACACCCGGCGACCATGGAAACCCTTGAGAAGCTCGGCTTCAAACGTGCGCCGGAGGTCAGCGCCGCGATCATGCGCTGGCACAAGGGTGGGCTCCGCGCCACACGCACTGAACGCTCGCGCGTGTTGCTGACCAAGCTGGTGCCGCCATTGCTGGAGGCGCTTGCCAAGGCCAGTGACGCCGATGACGCATTTTTCGCCTTTGAAGATTTTCTGACGCGGCTTCCGGCTGGCGTTCAGGTTTTCTCGCTCCTGCTGAACAATCTGGAAATATTTGATACGCTGATCCGTATCATGACAATTTCGCCCTATCTTGGGCGGGAGTTTTCGAAACATCTTAATCTGGTCGAGCGCTTGCTGGATAATCGCTGGTCCGAACCGCCGCCGGAAATCGAAAGCTATGAACCCGCCTGCCGCGCGGCGGTGGAGGCGTCGCCCGATTATGAAGGCGCGCTGAACGCTGTCCGGCGCTGGGCCGGCGAGCAGAAATTCCAGATCACGGCGCAACTGGCGGTGGGGATGCTCGCGGCGCCTGAGGCCTCGCGCCACTTTACGGCGATCGCTGACGCGTCGATCCGCGCGCTGACCGATGCAGCGATCAAGGAAATGCAATCCCATCATGGGGTTATTAGCGGGGGCTTCGTGGTCGTCGGTCTTGGCCGTCTTGGCGCGGGAGAAATGACGGCCACTTCCGACATTGACCTGATGTTCATTTACGACGCCAAAAGCGATGCGCAGTCGGATGGCGCGCGGTCTCTTGGCGCGGTCGAGTATTTCACGCGTCTGGTGCGGCGCGCGGTAACGGCGCTTTCCGCTGCAACGGAGGAGGGCGCGCTTTATGAAGTCGACATGCAGCTGCGTCCTTCGGGTAAGGCCGGACCCGCGGCGGTGAGCCTCGCCGCGTTCCGTCGCTACTATGCCGAGGAAGCATGGACATGGGAGGCGATGTCGCTCGTCAAGGCGCGGGTGATCGGGCCCGACGGGGCGCTCGCGAACATTGTCGATGATGAAATCGCCGCCATCATCGCGAGCCCGCGTGACCGCCGCGAGATTGGCGCCGACGCCGCCGATATGCGGGTGCGTCTCGATCAGGCGAAACGTCCCGCCGGGGTGTGGGACGTTAAGAATATTGTTGGCGGACTGACAGATATTGCGTTCATCTCCCAGGTGCTGGCGCTCAGCTGTTCGGGTGAGGGACGGCCCCCACGCGGAGTCGCGGATGCTTTGCAATGGTTTGCGAAAACAGGCGAATTGGCGCAGGAAGACGCTGAAACTTTAATGTCGGCGCAAAGGGTTTTTGAGGCGGTCCTGCAGGCGAGCCGGGCCGCTGTGGGCGGCGTCTTTGCGCCGGAAAAGGCGGGAGAAGCGCTGCTTGCGCGTATGGCGTCCGTATGCGGAGAAGATACAATTGTAAAAGCGGAACGAAAATTGCTGGATTTGGCTGCGCAGGCGTCTGGCCTGTTTACTATAATTGTCGGTGAGCGGCGTGCTCGCCAAAGGTAAACGGATGGGATGGAACGGGGAGGTTCGCGCAGGACGATGAACGGGCAGTTTGACTTTCTGGTGATCGGCGATGATGAGCCGAGCCTCGCCGCGGCCGCCGCGGCGGCGAAAGCGCATGCCCGCGTCGCGTTGCTGACCACCGGTGATCGAAAAAAACGCGCGAGCCCGGCATCGCCTGCAATTGCGAATTTCGTCTGGCGCCGGCTTGATCTTCAGGACTATGACCTGACCCTTGAACCTGTGAGCGCGCGGGTCACCCTGTTAAAAGAGGGCGCGCCTGTCGCCACCTATGCGAGCGCACGGGAAACCGCAGACAGCCTCGCAGAGAAGGGGTCGCCAGATCATCTTTTATGGCGTGACTTCATTGAAGAAATGACGGTGCTCGGCGCCGCCCCGGTTTACGCCCCTAAAGGCTATGACAAACCCGGCGCCCCCGGCGTCAAGGCGTTCGCCGCCTTGTTGTCGGACCCGGCGCATCTTGAGCAGGCGGCGCGCCTGTTCGGATCATGCGCCGGCATTCTCGATGATTATTTTTCAGATGATCGCCTGCGCGCGCATCTTTCCGCCCATGCGCTGGCGGCGGGCGGCCGGGGAGACCGGGAGGCGGGCTCCGCGCAAGCCCTGACGGCGTTTCTTGATCCCGATAGCTGGCGCGTGCGGGCGCCGAAAGGCGGCGCTGCATTGCGCGCGGTGCTTGAGCAGGTCTGTCAGGACGCGGGCGTTGAAACCACCCAAAAGAAACCTGTCGATGCAGCCGCGAATGGAAAATTCACAAACATCACCTTTGACGGCGACGACAAGATCAAGGTGAAGCATATCTTTTTCGCCACGCCGGCGTCGGCGCGCCAATGGGGTGTGGGCGAAGGCGCCCATGCGGATTTCACCGTGCGTTTCAAACTCAATGACAAGGTCGATGCGCCGCTAGGCGACGACGACGCGATTTTTCAGGTGATTGACGACGGCGCGGATATTCAGGCCGCGCGGGATGCGGCGCTTCAAGGCAAGCTTTGCGACCGGATGCCGGTAGAGTTTGAATTCACAGGCAATGGCGAGGTGATTGCCCGCTCTGCTTATCTTCCCGCCGCGTTTTTTGAAGATGGCGAATGGCGCGCCTGGACCGGCCAGGACCGGCAAGCGGCGGCGTCGATCATCAGGGAGCGTTTGTCGAGCCGCATGCCGGGTTTCGCCACGCATATTCGTCGCACCGAAACCGAATTGTCTGCGCCGCCGTCGGGCGTCTCGCCCTTCGCCCATTGCGGGCGCGTTATCATTCAGCCCCATCGTCACAACGCCATCAGCGCGGCGGTGAAGCTGATCGATCAGGTGGTCGCCGGCGATGACTAATCCTCTTGATCTGAACAGCGAGAACAAAAGCGGCAATCGTATTGAAGGCGGCATCGACGCCGTCGTTATCGGCGCCGGCGCCGATGGACTTGCGGCCAGCGCCTATCTCGGCAAAGCGGGATTGCGCACCGTCCTCGTGGGCGCGGGGCCGGAGCTTGGCGGGCGCATCGCCGCACGCGAGATTGCGCCGGGGGTGACGGGCATTGACGGCGAACATCTGATCACCGTGCTCGATCCTGATGTTATTTCAGAGCTTGATCTTTATCGCTATGGCGTCGAGTTCGCAGCGCGCAGGCTCGACACAACCTATTTCTTCGAAAATGGCGGCGTGTTGCGGTTTGATGGCGATCTGACCCAAGCGGCCCTTTTAAACCTCGATGATGACAGCGACCGCGAGGCGCTCGAAGCGTTTATGGGCGATGTGCTGGAAACGGCCGCATTTTTACGCCCGGCGTTTCATGGCGGCGGTTATGGCGGGGCCGCCAGCTCCCAGCAGCGCGCGCTCGAAAAAGCGGTAAACCAGGCGCCGCCGGAAATGGCGGCGCGCCTTCAGCGCTATCTTTTTGCAACCGCGGACGAGGTTCTGCGGGCGCGGTTCGATGACGGACAATTGCGCACATTATTGCTCGCGGAAACATCGTTCAGATCCGCCGCGGCGCCTCATGAACCGTTCAGCTTCATGTCGCTCCTGCGCCGTTACGCGGGAGAGGCGGCGGGCCTGCAGGGCGCGGCCGCCTATCCCAAGGGCGGCGCTGTTTCTGTCATTGACGCCCTGCGCAGAGCGGCGCAAGGCGCGAAGGTTGATATGCGCGCGGGCGCGCCGGTGAAATCGATTTTGATCGAAGGCGATCGCGTCGCCGGTGTTGTGATGGCCGATGGCGGCCAGTTGCGCGCGCCGATTGTGATCGCTGCGATCGACGCCGCTCATGCTTTTGGGGAGATGATCGGGCCCGGCGTTCTCGATATCGGGTTGCAGCGGGTTTTGACGGCGCGCAAAGCTGAGATTGCTTCGGCGCGTATGCAGATCATCTTGAAAGGCGTCGCCCAGGATGAGGCGACGCGCAAAAACATGATGCGCAGGCTTGTCTACGCCCCGTCGCCTGAAGCGCTGTCAAAAGCCTTCATGGATGCGCGGGCGGGCCATGTTCCTGAACGCGTGATGGTCGAAGCAATTTTTCCGACCGCGCTTGACGAAGGCGCGGCCCTCGACAAACGCCAGGTGATGTCGGTGATGGCGCATCCCTTGCCGTTTGACGAGGCGCCTGACGATGACCGCCGCGAGGCGATCCGTTCCGCCATTCTCGATTCCATTGAAATGTTTGCAGCGGGATTTTCCGGTCGCATTGAAGTTGAGGACCTGCGCCTGGTGAATGATGACGCCGCCGCTGCGGGCGCCAGCGTCGCAGCCTATGCAGCCAAGCCTGATGTTCTGCAACAATGGGCGCTCGCCTCCGCTGTTACGGGAAGCCCGCGGATCAGAGGGTTTTATTTCTGCGGCCCGGAAGCGCAGATCGGCGCCGGCCTTTCCTGCGCCGCCGGTCGCACTGCCGCCAAGGCCGCCCTGCGCGTCTATAAAAAGGGGGCGGAATGATTTTTCCAGCGGAAGATTTTTTCACTGACGCGCCGCGCCCGACGCCGCTTTTTTCCGCGGTTGCGTCCGAAAGCGAAGCCAATCTCTGGACGACCATTAATGGCTGGACGGCGGCGCGCGTCTATTCCTCTGTTTCAAATGAATATGAAACGGCGAAGTCCGGCGCCGCGCTTGCCGATCTCGGGCCGCTTGCGCGCTACGCCGTGCGCGGCGCTGAAGCGGCGGAGTTTCTGGGCCGGTTGACGACGGCGCCGGCGGTCAATCTGCATGTGGGCGAAAGTGCGCGCGGGCTTATGCTCAACGATGCGGGTTATGTGATTGACCTTGCGGAGGTCTCGCGGCTTTCCGACGATCTTTTTCTTCTGACCTTGCCGGCGCCCCATGCGCGTCACATCGCACTCGCCTCTCGCGGCATGGCGGTGGAGGCGAATGACATTTCCGGCGATGTCGCCGCACTTGGCATTTTCGGTCCGCAGACGGCGGGCGTTCTTTCCGCCGCTGGCCTGAAATCGGTCAATGAAACGACAGCGGCCTCAGGTGTGCTCCGCGGCGTTGAAACCGCCGCCCGGCCGATCCAGTTCGGCGCCATGCCGGGCGTCGAACTGATCTTTCCCAAGGAAGAGGCGCTGACCATCTGGGAGCGGATCATTCGCCGCGGCGCCGGCGCGCCCATCGGCCTCGATGCGCTTGAGGTTTTACGCCTTGAGGCCGGAGCGCCGCGACCGGGCCTCGATTTCACCCCGGCGGGCCGGTCCGGGGCGAGCCCGCGAACGCCGGAGGAGCTGGGCCTTGCGCATCTGGCGCCCCTCGATCGCGGCTGGTTCAATGGTCGGCGCGCCTTGCTGGAGAAAGCCGGGAAACCGCGCCGGCGGCTGCGCGCCTTCGCCATTGATGCGGAACAGGCTTCGCCGGGAGCGGCGGTGTACGGCGACGGAAAACCCCAGGGTCGCGTGACCAGCTGCGCCTGGTCCCCCGCCCGAAAAAGAGTTATCGCGTTGGCTGACATGGATGGGTCAAGTACCGGAAATATTTACGAAATTTCCTCTTCTGACCCGGCTGCGCCACGGCTTCCGGCGGCCCGCCTTGAAACCGTAGAAAGTTCCCTCGCAAAGGCCTTCGCGGACGAGCAGGGATATACGCAAGGTCTCGCGACGGATTTCCGCCGCTGAGCCGTTAAAGGGGTGCTGGAAGGCGAAAACCTGGAAAAGGAAACCCCTTTATGAAGAAGATCATGATTGGCACTATCGCAGCAGCCGGCGCGGCCCTCATCGCCGCAAGCGCGCTCGCAGCCGATGGCAAAGGTGAAGGCCGCTGGAGCGGTCATTGGGACCGCATGGATGTAAATGGCGACGGCGTTCTGACGGCGGATGAAATGTCCGACAAGCATGCGCAGTTCATTGAAGATGCTGACGCAGACGGCGACGGCGCGGTCACCAAAGACGAAATGAAAGCGTTCCACGAAGCCAAACGCGCTGAATGGCGCGCTGAGCGCAATCCCGATAAAAACGGCGATGGCGTTGTTGATCGGACAGAATATGTCAACGCGGCGCAGGAACGTTTCGACAAAATGGACAAGGACGGCAATGGCGTCCTGAGCGAGGACGAGCAGCGCTCCCGCCGTGGCCATCATGGCCGTCGCGGCAAAAAAGACTAATCGTCTATAACTTTCCGGCGCTGCGCCTGTTGGGGCGCCGCGCCGGGCACAACCAGACCGGCGCTTTGTTGAAGCAGGAAACGGATAGCGATGAAGCGCTGGTGCGGCGCGCGGGTCTCGGCGACAAAGCCGCGGCGGCGCAACTTGTGGAAAGGCATACACGGATGATTTACGCCTCAAGCTATCGCATGCTTGGCTCCGCCGCCGCCGCAGAAGATGCGGTGCAGGAGACATTCTTGCGCTTGTGGCGTCATGCGGGGAAATGGAAACCACAAGGCGCGAAGTTTGAAACATGGCTGTATCGGATCGCCATGAACTATTGCCTCGATCAATTGCGCAAGACGAAGCGCGAGGCGCCCGAAGAGGCTGCGCCAGAGCGCGCCGATAGCGGCGACCGGCAGGACCAGAAAATTTTTGCAGCCGAGCGGCGTTTCGCCATCGACGAAGCGCTTGAGAAGCTACCCGAAAGGCAAAAGCTGGCGATCACGCTCTGCCACTATCAGGAAATGAGCAATATAGAAGCGGCCGAGATTATGGATGTGAGCGTTGAGGCGCTGGAATCGCTATTGGCGCGGGGACGGCGCGCTTTGCGGACAAGTCTTGCGCCCATGCGGGAGCACTTGATGGGGAAAATGGATGATGAACATGGCGCCCATATCAACTGAACGCCTCGAAGCGTTGCAATTTTGCGCCGATGCTTTCGGCGCTGATCCGGCGCGCTGGCCGTCGGAACGCCGTGCGGAATTCGCTGATATCCTCGATACGAATGAAGCTGTGGCGATCCTTGCTGAAGCGCGCACGCTGGATGGGTTTTTGAATGCGGCAACAGCGCCGCGCATGAGCGAAGATTTGATGAACCGCGTCATGGCGAATTATCAGCCGCCAAAAGCGCAAGCCGGTCTGTTTGATTTTCTGCGCAGCCTCGCGCCGGTCATGCGACTGGCGCCCGCTGGCGCGCTGGCCGGCATTGGCGCGCTCGGCATGGCGTCCGGCGTGATGAGCGCTTCCGCGCAGGAAACGCTGACGCCGGAATATGAAGCGCTCGCCTATATGGACGATCTGGCCCTTGGCGAGCTTAGCGACGATGGAGGGCTTTCATGGGACGAGGAGTAGTCATTGGTCTCGCGGCGCTTTTATTTCTATCGCTCGCCGTCAATATTTTTGCACTCGGTCATATCTCCGGCCGGATGATCGCCGGCGGCGACGGCCCACCACCGCATCACACCGGGGAGCGCGGTCCCCGTGCCGGTTTTGAAGATCCCTTTAAGATCATGCGCTACGCGGAAGAGCTGTCGCCGGAGTTGCGCGAGCGTTTTCGCAGCGCCTTCCGCGAACAACTTCCCGTCATGCGGTCGAGTCATGGCGAGGTCGGCGCCCTCCGCCGCGAGCTTGGGGTGCTCATGAGCGCGCAGGAATGGGATGAAGCGGCGATCACGGCAAAGCTGAAGGAAATCGATGTGGTGCAGCAGCGCCAGCGCGACGCCTTCAACCAAGCCTTTATGAGCGCCTTTGAAAGTCTTCCCGCTGAGGAGCGCAAGCGCCTTATCGACACCGCAAATGAACGCAGGGCCGAGCGGCGCAAGAAATGGAAAGACGGGCGCAAGGAACGGCGAGGCGACCGGCGCGAGCCACCGCCGGAAGAAGACTAGATTATCCCGCGCACTGGCGCTCCGCTTATTTCGCCGGCTCTTTATCCCAGTCGGTTTTCCCTTCATCGGTCCCCGCAACAGAATACATGATCTGTGCGTTGCGGGTTTTCTGGAAATCCTCCAGCGTCTCGCCGCGCATGGCCGCGTAGATGTGCAGGTTTGAGGTGCCGACCACGGCGCCGAGTTTTTCCAGCATGAAGAAGATCACGCCATAGTGGATAAGCCCACGCCAGTCGCGCTCGCGCACCAGAGTTTTTTCCTCTTCGGTGAGCCCCGCCTGGTCAAAGCTCTTTTCCGGGTCTTCGAGGAAAAGCTTGCGATGCGCCGGGTCCACCAGACTGTGCAGATAGTTGTTGAGGCGAAACGCCTTCACGCCGCGCCCGATGGTGAAAGGATAGGTGCCATCGAGTTTTTCGACGCCCGCGACCTGATGGTTGATGCGTTTCAGATAGGCGGCGTCCGACTCTTCCGGTTTTTCATCGGAGCGCTCTTCGATCACCATATTTGCGATCGCACACATTGACGGCAGATAATACGCCTTGTGCGTAGTTGCGACTTTTTTCGACAGCGCGCCGCGCATGATCATCCACATGACAATTTCGGCGGCTTCAAGGCCGCCAAGGTCAGCAAGTTCCGCATGAGTCATGTCGAGCAGTCCCTCGGGGTCTTTTTCAAGACGCTCCATGAACTCCATATCCCATGTGGTGTTGTTGAACCCGCAGCGTTCGCCATGGACCTGATGGGACAGCCCTCCAGTGCCTGCGATCGCAACCTTGATGTCTTCCGGATAGTGCTGGATTGCGCGGCGGATCGCCTGACCGAGCTTGTAGCAACGGCGCATGGTCGGCGCCGGGAATTGCAGCACGCCAACCTGAAACGGGATCAGTTTCAGCGGCCATCCGTTTTCGTGGGGCAACAGCAACCCCAGCGGCGAGAAGCAGCCGTGATCGAGACCTTTGTTCTGGAAGGTGGAGATATCGAATTCATCCGCAACCAGACCTTTTGCAATATGTTCGGCCAGCGCCGGGTCGCCTTTTATTGATGGGATCGCGCGCGGACCGCCGCCTTCATCTGCTGGAGCGTATTCATCGCCAATGCCAAGCGAGAAATGGGAATAATGGTCGATGAAGAACGACGTCATGTGGTCGTTGTAAATGTAGAACAGGACGTCCGGTTTCGTTTCGGCAAGCCATTCCTGCACCGGCTCATAACCTTTGAAGATCGGCGCCCAAACGGGATCGTTCTGTTTCCCGGCGTCTTGTGCGAAAGAAATTGTGGGCGTGTGCGATGTGGCGATCCCGCCGACGATCCTGGCCATAATGTTTCTCCCTGTTTTTTCAACCCATGCTTACCGCATGGATGGTTGCTTCGGAAATGCGGCGCAAACGCTATTAGTGAGGGCGCCACCTTCACAGAGCGCATTTCCCTTCTTAAATAGATTTTCCGCAAAAAAGCGGGCGGGGGGCAGCCCCGACAGGGAAGGAAAAACAATGATTGTGTGGCGGGGCCTTGCGGCGCTTGGAGTTTTGTTTGTCGCTGCGGCGATATGGCTCGGGATTTCCGCAACGGGGTTTCCGCACGCATTGACGCCGCTCAAGGGCGCGCCGCGCGCAATTCAGATTGATAATGTGCGCATTCTCTCCATGGCGCAGAATGTAGAGCCCGGCGCCGCGGAAACTGAGAGTGCGCCGCAATCACTTTTGGTTATTGATGGTGTAATCGCAGGGTTTGGCGATGCAAGCGCAATTGCGCTCCCCGATGATCTGACGGCGGATGAAATCGTTCACATCGACGGCGGCGGTAAAACGCTGATGCCGGGGCTGATCGACGCTCATGTCCACATATGGGACGAGGCGGAGCTAGCCGGCTATCTCGCCCATGGGGTGACGGGCATACGTAATATGTCCGGCATGCCGTTTCACCTGCCGCTGCAAAAGCGCATCGAGGAGGGGCGTATTCTCGGGCCCGATTTCATCACCACAGGGCCTATTCTGAACAGCCCCGGTCAGAACCAGCAGGACAACCACCAGCTTGTCGTCACCGCAGAAGAAGCAAGAGCGGCGGTCGCCAAGCAATATGAGCAGGGCTATCGCGCGCTCAAAGTCTATTCAAATCTTCACCGTGAAGCCTATGACGCCGTCACCGACGAAGCGGTGAAACGCGGCATGAGCATTTCTGGTCACACGCCCGAAGGCGTACGCGCCGCCGGCGTCCCTTATGAGAAACCGTTCGACATCGCCTTTGAAGAATCGCTGGGGCGCGGTTTTACGACGATTGAGCATGTGGAATCGATCGTCTGGCATGGGCTGCGCGATCAGCTGGACAAGGCGGCGATGAATGAGCTTGCCGAAAAAATCGCTGCATCCGGCGAGGCGGTCACGCCGACGCTGATCGCCCATGACAATCTGGTGCGCGTCGCGGAGTCAAAAGGCGCATATCTCGATCGCTCCGGCGCAGATACAATTAATCCGCTTCTGAAAATGCTCGACAGCGGCACCTACGAATTCTGGAGCGGCATGGACCCGGCCCCGCGCGAGGCGCCCCGGGCGGCGTTTTACTTGAAGGCGACAAAGGCCCTTCATGACGCCGGCGTTCCGCTCGTCGCCGGCACGGATGCGGGTATCTTCACCAACCTGCCGGGATCGGTCATGACGCGCGAATTGGAATTGCTGGTGAAGGCAGGGCTGACACCCTATGAGGCACTTCAAACCGCCACCGTCAACGCCGGTTCAATCCTGAATTTTGAGAAGACGGGCGTTATCGCCCCCGGATATCGCGCGAATTTAATCCTCGTCGATGGCGATCCCTTGCGCGATGTCAGCGTCGTTGAAAATCCATCAGCGGTGATGATCGGCGGTAAGTGGCTCGACGAGAGCAAGCTTGCGGAGTTGCGCGAAGGCGCGACGCAAACATCGATCCCGCGGTCGGCGCGCCGGGCCATCGCGATGCTGCGCGATCTTTAAGTTACTCCGCAGCAGTCTTCTTCTTTGGCGGTGTTTCGGCTTGGTGCGCCGGCGCCGCCTTTTGCTGCTTGGCTTTGGCTTCCAGTTGCGCCGCCTTTTTCAGGGCTGAGTTCAAAATCGCCGCTGTTTCCGAAGGCATTTTCGGCGCGGGTTTTTTCACCGGTTTTGGCGCAGGCGGGTTATCCGGCTCTTCATGCGCGGGCGCCGCTTGTTGTTGCGCAGAACGCGGTTTTACGGGAGCCTGCGCGAGTTTAACGAGCGCAGGTTTTGTTGGGGCCGTCTGAGGCGCGGGTTTTGGCGAAGGCTTTGCTTGCGCGCTTTTGGGCGCCGGCGTGATTTGCGGTTTCACTTGCGCCGGCGCTGCCTGAGGCGAGGGGCCGGGCGCCGCTACGGGTTTTGCGACAGGCGCCGGGCGTGGTTTCTGCGCTGGCGCTGTCACAGCTTTTGGGACAGGGGCGGGCAATTGTTGTTGCGCCTCTTTGTCACCGAGGGAGCGCATCATCCGTCCATGTTCCGCATCGCTTTTCTGTTTTTTGGCGAGGGTGATGCTGCGTTTGGCGTAGAGCGTGAAGTCTTCAAAATGGGCCTTGTTGAGAAAGGCGCGTTTCGGCAGGGCGATAACTTGTTTCGGCGCGATGACGAGATAGCCGAAGCGTTTTGATTCGGCGTAGCCGCTGAAGGCGCCCCATTTGATGATGTCGGTTGCGCCGTGACGCGCATGGAAGACGCCTTCCTTGTTGAGACTCACCGTTGTCAGATCGGTTTGCGCGTAAGGCCAGTCGGCGTTTTTGCGGAACGGAGAAGCGGGTCCGCGGAAATAGCTCGACTTGGTGACGAAGATCGCACCGGCGGCGAGCGCTGCGGCGATGGCCACGCCAGCTTGAACCAGGCTGTAGGTTTGAAACGCGACAACGCCGCTCGCAACGGCGAGCGCGGCGAAGGTCAAAAACAGGAACGGCGCCCAGGGTTTCCACCCGCAAATCTGTCTAAGGAAGTACAGCCTGCCGTCGCGCTTTTTGAAATATTGCGCGTAATAGTCATCGAGATCGCTGCGCGCAGCCTCATAGATGACACTCAGAGGTTTCGCGAGATGCGCCTCTTCATAGGGGCACGCCTTGTTGAGCAGACTCCCATGTTTCACCATCATCAAATCATAAAAATTGTCATTGGGAATGACGTTTTTCGGAATGAAATCATACCCGCCATCCTTGCGGCGGAAGACGATGGTGGATTTGCGTTTCTCGATCGCCGTGATGTTCTGCCAGCTGATTTTCTTCACCGCTTGCGGGCCCATAATTGTCAGCTTTTCAGCGGAGAAGATGAATTCAAACCGCCCAGCGCCAAGGCTGTGATTTAAGGCTTCTTCCTTGTGTGCGGCGGCGCGCTTGCGCCTCGCTTTGAAGATGGCGACGGTCGTCAGGATGGCGGCGACGGCGAAGGAGGCGCTGGCGCAGAACAGATAAAACGGCGCTGGGTTCTCATTAAAGGCGCCAAGAACGCCGTCCACGGATAATATAGGCGCCGCCGCCGTAATGCTCGTCACGGCGCGCCAAAGGCCAAACACGACGGCGCAGAAAACAACGCCGAGAAGGCTGAGCGATATGATTAGCCCGGCTTTGGCGCGGTCGAATTTTTTCCGCGTGTCGGCGAGGGCGTTCGCAATATCCTGTTTGTCGATATCAACGCGCATGGGCGGCGCCTTTGTTATGGGGGCGCAATCCTCGCGGGCAGGCGGTAACGCGGCGTAAAACCGGCCGTTACATTTTCAGTCTAAACTGGTTCAACTTGTGCGGATTATTCCGCCGCTTGGGTCGCAACCACGGTCACGGGCTGCGTGTCGCGCCCGGTGAGAATGTGCGCTTCTTTGCGGATGAATTGCGGCAGACGGACTTTTGCGGCCTGACGGCGCGGGAAGGTGGCGCAGGCGACGGTGCCCTTGCCCGGCTGGGAGGCGAGCGCGAGGATGCCGCCTTGCATATCCATCAACGATTTCGATAGCGCCAGACCAATGCCGGAGCCGGAGCCCGTGCGCGAAAAATGGCTTTCGGTCAGTTCGAACGGCGCGCCGAGTTTGGTCAGTTTTGCGCGGTCGATGCCGGTTCCTGAATCCGCGACAATCACCGTAACGCCGTCGAGGTCAGCCTCGGCGGTGAGCGTGACTTCGCCGCCATTGGGGGTGAATTTCAGCGCATTGGACAAGAGGTTCAGCACCACCTGTTTCACCGCGCGCGCATCGGCCCAGACGGCGGGCGCGTGGGCGACGGAGGTGGTGAGTTTGACGCCGGCGTCCGAGGCGCGCTTGGCGACGAGGCGGGTCGATTCGTTGAGAATTTTTTCCAGCTCGATGCGCTTTGGCTCGAGGGTCAGGCGGCCAGCCTCGATCTTCGACATGTCGAGAATGTCGTCGATGAGTTCGAGCAGGTGACGCCCGCTCGACAGAATGTCGGTGACATATTCCTTGTATTTGTCATCGCCCAGCGGCCCGTAAAGCTCCGACTGCATCAGTTCGGAAAAGCCGTTGATGGCGTTCAGCGGCGTTCTCAGCTCGTGGCTCATATTGGCGAGGAACTCGCTTTTGGAGCGGCTCGCTTCTTCGGCGCGATATTTCTCATACTCATATTTGCGCAAGGCTTCGGACAGCTCCTTGCGTGAGGCTTCGAGATCCTCGACCGTGTCGCGCAGCTCGCGTTCCTTGCGCTTTTGCGCCCAGGCGCGTCGTTTGAGATCAGTGACATTGGTGGCGACGCACACATAGCCGCCCTCGGCGGTCTTGCGGCGAGAGACATGGGCCCAGCGTGAACCGGGCAGGGCGACCTCGATATTTTCCTGTTGCTTGTCGTCAAGCGGACCGAAATGCGACGCCAGCACATCACCGGCGACGCCGGCGCAGGTGACAACTTCCTCTATCGTCAGACCCGGCTTCAACATCTTCGCAGGGATGCGGAAGATCGCGGCGAAGCGTTTGTTCCAGATGGCGAGTCGTTCCTGTGCGTCCCAGAGAACGAAGGCTTCGGGAATGCTCTCAATGGCGTCTTTCAGGCGGGTCTCGGCGATCGCCGCGCCCGGCGCCAGGGTCGATGCGCCCGCAAGATCGAAGGCGACGCCGGCGCGATGAAACCGCGTCGCTTCGGGCGACGTGCGGAAATAGGAGCGCGCCCAGCCGCCGCCGGGTTCGCGCACACGAACGACGCCTTCGGAAACGCCGGAGGGCTCTCCGGAAAGAACCGCGAGAGCGGTGCGCAGGTCCTGCGGATGAACCAGCGCTGAAATTTCGCGCATGGTGAATTTGCGGTCGCGAGCGGAAAGGCCGAGCGGCTGCAAGAAGGCTTTGGTGAGATGCACCATGCGGTCCTTATGGTCGTAAAACCATGGCGAGCAGCGCCCGCCGGTAAGCGCCGCATTGAATTCCGTCAGCGTTGACAGCGCATGAGCCGCAGAGGCCGCTGCGCGCGACTGGCGAATGAACGCCGCCATCAAAGAAGCAATCGCCAGCGTAATGGCGCCGAAAATGATCGCGAACAAAATCCAGACCCGCGAGCGATCAAACATGTCGCGGGCAGGCGCCGCAACCAGCAACGCGTCGCCATTGTCGAGCCGGTGCCAGGCGACGGCGATATCGCCGCCGGGAAGATCGAGGCGTGCGTCCTTGGCGTTGTCGAAATCGAGCGCGCGCAAGGCGCCGGCGGGGATGTCGATAATGTCCGTGGCGCCCGCGGCGGTCAGAATGTCGCCCGACGGCGACAGGTGAAACAGCGCCGTAAGCCCGCCCGGGCGGACGCTCGTCATCGTCTCGCGCACCGGGGCGCCGGTCATGATGGAAATGTTCAGCGCAGCGGCGCCGTCGCTCGCCGCCTGTGCAAGGCGCAGCTGCGTTTCGGTTTCGCGCAATTGCGCTTTTTCATTGAGTTCGAAAATGAACAGCGCAGCGAGGGCGATGAGGAAGGCGCCCGTCAGGGCGGCGAGACGGCGCGGGCTCAGCGCGTCAATGCGCGCGGCCAGTCTTTCCCCGTCCAGATGCTGCTGCTCATCCGCCATTTTGTTTCCGCCGCCGGGCCCTGATCGGTCCCGCTTATTAATCCGGGACGCCGCCCGAGGAGTGAACTGGACGAGGCCCCTCGCGCTCCAGTTGTCGAAAATACCATCCCCGGACGCCAGACGCCAATTGGTTGCGCCAACGGGCCTGCCGGTTAAGGAATTGGAAACTATTCTGTTTCGCCGCTGACTGTCACCTGCGAATCGGCGCGGCGAGTGCCGGCCATTTTCCCCAAAAGGAGCGCTTGGTTTCATCGCGGCGGGCCGCTAAACAGCCGGGATGAAACACTTTTTGAACACCGCTGATTGGTCCCGCCCGGAACTTCAAGCCATGATCGACGAGGCGAGGCGCCTGAAGAAATCGCCCTATGGTGATGTTTTGAAAGGGAAAACAGTCGCGCTTCTGTTCCTCAACAACTCCCTGAGGACGCGAACCTCTTTCGACGTCGGCGCGCAGCAGCTTGGTGGGCATGCCGTGGTCCTGTCTCCTTCAGGCGGTATGTGGCCGCTGGAGTTCGAAGACGGGGTCGTCATGGATGGCGACGCCGAGGAACACGTTAAGGAAGCGGCCAAGGTCCTCTCGCGCTATTGCGACATGATCGGCATTCGCGCCTTCCCGAAATTCGTCGACTGGGAGCAAGACCGGAAGGATAAAATCCTTAACGCCTTCGCCCAATATGCCGACGTACCCGTCATCAATATGGAGACCATCACCCATCCCTGTCAGGAGATGGCCCATGTGATGGCCCTTCAGGAACGGTTGGGGCCGCTCGACGGCAAAAAATTCGTCCTCACCTGGACCTATCATCCCAAGCCCTTGAACACGGCGGTCGCCAACTCCGCGCTGATGATCGCCGCGAAATTCGGGATGGACGTGACGTTGCTCTGCCCGCGCTCGGAATATCTTCTCGACATGCGTTACATGAGCCAGGCCGAACAGGACGCGAAGGCCAATGGCCGCCATGTTCAGGTGAGTCACGACATAGATGAAGCCTATAAGGGCGCCGATGTGGTCTATGCGAAAAGCTGGGGCGCGCTTCCTTATTTTGGCAACTGGGAAGAAGAAAAAACCATCCGCGACGAATACCGCCATTTCATTGTCGACGAACAGAAAATGGCGAAGACCAACAATGCGCTGGTCTCGCACTGCCTGCCCATGCGCCGCAATGTGAAAATGACCGACGGCGTTTTCGATAGCGCCAACTGCATCGCTTATGACGAGGCCGAAAACCGCCTGCATGTGCAGAAGGCGATCATGAAGGCGTTAGTGGGGTGATGGATGTATAAGGTTTTGAGCCTTATCGCCTTGATTTTCAGCTCAGCTAGTGCGCTGGCTGGAGACGATGAACACCTTGTGCCTGAAGCATCGATTTTCTCAGAATATTACCCTAGAGAAAACGGGGATAGCTATGCTGACTATGAAGCGAATGTGCTTAAGATATTGGCTGGTGCTTTCGACAAAAATGTTTTTGCTCGAGCTGTAGTCTTTCCATCATTTCAACATGAATACGCACTTGCTATCGAAAAGAATGAGAACGAATACAAAATTGTATATTTAGTCCCGTCTGTAAAAATATGGCTGTTTGAAGAGCTTGATATCTACAAAGCTGGACGGGTCCGGATTGTTGGTGACAACGATGGTTCTTTATTAAATGAGGATATACAGCGGCTAGAAGAATTTTTGCCCCCAAGCCTAAGTGATGTCCGCGTGGAGCGTTGCGAGCGTATAATCCCAGGGGGTCTGGGCGAAAAATTGCACTTTCTGTGGGGGGAGATGCTCTTTCGCACCCGATACACTGATCAACGGCCTTTAAAACTTGATGGTCCCGATTCAATTACGGTTGGAGCCGACGGTGTGACCTATCACTTCTCCTTTGAGCATGGCTATGAGCGTCTGACAGGTAAGATTTGGAGCCCTGATGAGGGATCGGTTACTGGAAAATTTGTTGCCATAACAGAAATGCTGAGAGGCGCCTGCCACGCGAAAAATGGCGAAGCGACCTCCGAGGAAATTGAGCGGCGTATAGATGGGTTAATGGCGACGCTTTCCGAAGCGGCCTACTAATTAAATGCTAGTCTTTTCATAGGGCTTTGTGCATGAAACTCACCCGTGTTTCCTCCTTCAAATCCGCCCAGCCATGGGGCAGCGAGCTGATCGCCTTGTTCGGTGATATCAGCGTGAAGGCGCATTGGACCGACCAGCCTTATCGCTGGCACAAGAACACCGGTCGCGAAGTCTTCATGGTCGTCGACGGGATTGTCGACATGCACTATCGCGAAGACGGCGCTGAAAAAATCCTCACCCTGCATCCCGGCGATGCGCTGACCGTTGAGGACGGTGAGGAGCATGTGGCCCATCCAAGGGGCGAGGCGCGCATTCTCGTCATTGAGAACGTCGATAGCGATTAAAGCCCGCCCGCCCGATTGCGCCCCAAGAGCAGATTCTGCCGAAACCGCTCTAGCGCCCGGTAATTCAACGAAAATTGGCTGGCAGCCCGGCGCGGCCCCTTTACAACCGGCGTTGAACTGCGCAGGAAAACGTCCAAACGCCCAGAGTAGCCATCGAAATGACCCAGACCGCCTTCACCCGCCAGACGATCGTCCAGTTGCTTTCCAATATGAGCGACGGCAAGGAAATTCGCGCCTATCTCCAGCGCTTTTCCGAGGTTGATCAGTCGCGATTTGCGGTCATCAAGATCGGCGGGGCGATCCTAGGCGAACAGCTGGAAGAGACCGCCTCCGCGCTCGCTTTTCTGCACACGGTGGGGCTGACGCCCATCGTCCTGCATGGCGGCGGGCCGCAGCTCGACCTCGCTTTGAAAGAGCGCGGCGTTGAAACCAACAAAGTCGACGGGCTGCGCGTCACCGACGCCGATACGCTCGATGTCGCCCGTGATGTGTTCATCGGCGAGAACATCAAACTTGTCGAAGCGGTGCGCAAGCAGGGCGTCGAGGCGGAAGGCCTCATCGCCGGCGTGATCGAGGCGGATTATCTCGACAAGGACAAGCTCGGTTTTGTCGGTGAGCCGAAAAACATCCGTCACGGGCTGATCAGTTCTGTAGTGCGGTCGGGCGCCATGCCGATCCTCACCTGTCTTGGCATCGCGCCGGGCGGTCAGATCGTCAATGTGAATGGCGATACGGCGACGCGCGCGCTCGTCGAGGCGCTCCAGCCCATGAAGATCGTGTTTTTGACCGGCGTCGGGGGGCTCCTGGACAAGCATGGAAGCGTCATGCACTCCATCAACCTCGCCTCCGATTTTGACAAGCTGATGAAGGCTAGCTGGGTCGAAGGCGGCATGCGGTTGAAGCTGACCGAGATCAAGCGCCTGCTCGAAGCCTCGCCGCTATCGACTTCGGTTTCCATCACGACGCCGTCGGGACTGATCCAGGAACTCTTCACTCATGGCGGTTCGGGCACGCTGGTGCGTATGGGCGAGATGATCAAGCTTGTCACCGACAAGACAGAGCTTG
>JAUHYK010000118.1 GCA_030426465.1 Alphaproteobacteria bacterium | reverse complement strand
CAGCCTGTCCAAAGCCATCGAGTCGGACCGGAACGCCTATTATGATGCGCTGAAATCTGCTCAGCGAACGAATGAAGCGACGGACTGGATCAGATACTTCCTGAGCGTCTGCCTCCAGGCGCAACAGGATGCTGAAGAACAGATCGACTTCACGCTCCAGAAGGTGAAGTTCTTCGACATGTTCAAGGACAAACTCAATGAGCGCCAGACGCGCGTTATCCGCCGCATGCTGGACGAAGGCCCCAAAGGCTTTGAAGGCGGCATGAGTGCGAACAAATATGTTTCCATCGCGAAAACGTCCAAACCGTCCGCCACACGCGATCTCCAGGCATTGGCGGAAATGAAAGCCCTGGTCGTCACGGGAGGCGGCAGAAGCACCCGCTATTGGTTGCCTTTCGACGTGCGTGCAGCAGCGCAAGAGCGTTCCCAAAAAAGGATCGCATCCAAAGCAGGAAGCAAGCAGAAACCCTGAATCCCCCCTTCAGGCGCATTCGGGGGGATGTGCGGCAAACGCAGCGCAGTCCGCTGGCGACGAGCTATCGCGCCTTCATGCAACATTGCTCACTTTGCGTTTCCACATGCATCAGCTCAAGCGGCAGTCGTGCGCGTCACAGCGGGCGACCACGATATGTCGCAGACTGTCGCTGCATTGTCCGCCATTGCCGGAAATTGCCTCCCGTCCATCTAGGCCCGCGCGCGCGCAGGCGCGACCCTTCTGAAGCCCGCAATCAGACTTCAGGAGCGACCTATGACCGGCACACGAATTCTTATCGGCCAGATCCTCATCGTCTTTGCGCTGATTATCGGCGCGCTCTGGACAGCAACGCAACTGACGGCGGAGGCGCTTCAGTATCAGGCGGCGCTTGGCGCGCCCTGGTTCGAGCTGTCCGGCTATCCGGTCTACAAACCCTGGAGATTGTTCCAGTGGTGGTACGCGTATGATGCCTACGCGCCGAACGTCTTCGCGCGCGGCGGGCTGATCACGATCAGCGGCGCAGGACTGGGCATTCTGGCCGCAATCATCGGCTCGGTCCTGCGCAGCCGGCATGAGCAGAATGTCACCACCTATGGCTCGGCGCGCTGGGCGACAGCATCGGATATCCGGAAAGGCGGATTGTTCGACGACAACGGCGTCTTTCTAGGACAATGGGAAGGCCGCTATCTCCGGCATGGCGGGCCGGAGCACGTTATGGCGTTTGCGCCGACACGGTCGGGCAAGGGCGTGGGTCTAGTCATCCCGACGCTGCTTTCCTGGACGGGCAGCACCGTCGTTCATGACATCAAGGGCGAGAACTGGGAACTGACCTCCGGATGGCGCGCCACGTTCTCACGCTGTATCCGCTTCGATCCGACCGACCGGCAGAGCTCGCGCTACAATCCGTTGATGGCCGTCCGGCGCGGCGAACGGGAGGTGCGCGACGTTCAGAACATCGCAGACATTCTCGTCGATCCGGAAGGCTCGCTCGAACGGCGGAACCACTGGGAGAAGACCGGACACTCGCTGCTGGTCGGCGCCATCCTCCACGTCCTCTATGCGGAGAAAGACAAGACGCTGGCGGGATGCGCCCGCCTCCTGTCCGATCCGGACCGGACCTTCGCCGCCACCTTGCGCGCCATGATGACGACGCCGCATCTCGGCGCCGCCGGCGTTCACCCGATCGTCGCCCAGGCGGCGCGCGAACTCCTCAATAAATCGGAAAACGAGCGCTCCGGCGTACTCTCCACCGCCATGAGCTTCCTATCGCTCTATCGCGATCCGGTCATCGCCGACGTCACCAGCCGGTCCGACTGGCGGATCGAGGATTTGTTGACCGCGAAACAGCCGGTCTCGCTATATCTCGTCGTCCCGCCGTCGGACCTCTCGCGCACCAAACCGTTGATGCGTCTCATCCTCAATCAGATCGGCCGGCGCCTCACCGAGGAGTTGCCGGGACCGTCGCACCGGAAATTACTGTTGATGCTCGATGAGTTTCCGGCGCTCGGCCGGCTCGATTTCTTCGAAAGCGCCCTCGCCTTCATGGCGGGCTATGGCATCCGGTCGTTTCTGATCGCGCAGTCTCTAAACCAGATCGAAAAAGCATACGGGCCGAACAATTCGATCCTCGACAATTGCCATGTTCGGGTCGCCTTCGCCACCAATGACGAACGCACCGCAAAGCGCGTTTCAGACGCCATCGGCACGACAACCGAGCTGCGCGCTCAAAAGAATTTCACCGGCCACCGTCTCGCGCCCTGGCTGTCGCACATGATGGTGTCGCGCCAGGAAACCCAGCGCGCGCTCATCACCCCCGGCGAGGTGATGCAACTCCCTCCGGATGACGAGATTGTCCTCGCCTCCGGTTCGCCGCCCGTTCGCGCCAAAAAGCTGCGCTATTACGAAGACCGGAACTTCACGAGCCGCGTCCTCCCCAACGCGCCGAGCCAGCCGCGCGATGACGATGGCGAACCGCCAGTCTGGACGGGGGCCAAAGGACCAGACGATGACAGCGGTCCTGACAGTCAGGGGGCGGATGACGGGCCGGAACGCAAACTTGTTCAAGAACCGGAGCCGCCGCTCGATCCCGCCGCGCCTGATCGCGCGCCAGAACCAGCGCCGGACATCGAAGTGGACGAACCGGCCGATCCCGTCGGCGACAAGCATCTCAACGCGGTCCGCCGCGCCGCGGCGCTCGATCACGGCGACCCTGATTTTCTGCCGGACTTTTAACGCGCCGTGACGAAGGCCCGCGTTCATGTCCGGCTTCCAACAAATGTCTATGCGCGGCTTTGCGAGGCGGCTGACAAATCGGGCGCGTCTCAGGCGCACATCGTCGAGCAGGCATTGCGCGCCTGGTTCGATCCGGACTCCAAAGCCACGTTGGAGACGCGCCTTCTGAAACGCATGGACGCCTTTGACCTTCGCCAGTCTGCAATCGAACGGGGTATGGCTTACACTTACGAAACCCTTGCGCTTTTTGTTTTCTACTGGCTAACGCGAACCGAACCGATTCCGGACGGTGAGCGGGATGTCGCGCATGCGCTTGGCAAGCGTAGGTTTGATTATTTCATTCGCCAAGTTGCTGAACGACTTAGTCACGAATGATTTGACCCGTGACAGTATTCATCACGCCCTGACCATCGGACACGCTTCAGAGAAATGCGCTGCCCAATCACTCTTAGCAGTCCGGTTCAGCTAAGTTTCCGAAGTCTGTTGCGTGGGCTTTTAGCCTTTCAGTCAATTATCTGTGGCTCAGCCCATATGGAACGCCGGCAAAAAAACGAGTACTAGAAAAAATCAGTGTCACAGTCGAAATTTTGCTACCCATTTTGCTACACATTCCGCTACACAGAAAAAATTTTTGCTCTTTATTTTCAATATGTTATGCGCTTTGAGTTTGACGGAGCGCGGACTCTCTCTCCGCCACTATTTTTGATTAAATATCTGATTTAAAACAGTTTTTTAATGAGCTTTCAACAAGAGACCACCAAAAAAACCACCATCAAAACATCCAGCATCGGTCTTTTGAGCAGAATTCCAAAAAGCTTCACAACATCATTTAGGCCGAGTTTCGGCACGCTTTTCGATTCGTGCTATTCGCGATTAACAGAGCAATACCACATCGGGTGCAGACCGAAATGAAAGCAGCGCACTGGTTCTTCTTCATCGCTGTGGGCTGGGCAAGCCTTTCAAACTGCGCTTCCCATGAAACTCAAAAGGGCGAAAACCCCAAAATTTATTGGAGTGACGGCGACTCCGGACGCATCGGAACCATAAAGTTTCGCCTTGCGAACGTAGATGCACCGGAAACGGGCGGAGTTGGTGCACGTGGAGGTGCCGCCTGTGAGGCTGAGCGCAAACTCGGATTTGAAGCAAAAGCCTACATGGTCGCTCTTTCGGATGGCAATAATGTTACTATTACACGTAATTATGGAGCCGATCTCTATGGACGACTTGTGGTCGATTTGAACATTGATGGAAAGGACGTTGCCACACTAGGACTAAGCTCAGGACACCTTCGCGCTTGGCCACATCGAGGATCAAAGGCTCTTACCGAAAAGCCGGATTGGTGCTCAGAAGCCTGAACCAATCTCGGTCATCCGCAAAATCCCAAATTTCAATCGTTCGCACGCTAGAATTAAGCCGTTCACTGTCACATGCGTCACTCAACGGTTGCAGTTGATTTCCTTTTTGATCTTCTCGACTTGATCTCGGCTTTTGCAGACGTTTTCACAAGGAATGCCGTCTCCATCACCATCTGCCCTTGGGTGTTTTCCTTCGCACCATGCAATGACTGCTTCTCTGCAACTCGAATAGTCTGCGCACTTGGCAGCAAAAGCGACTGTTGTTGACGCAACATATAACAAGAGCGCGGCCACAGTCTGGACTTTGAGCATCTTATTCACCTCAATCGGCCTTAGCCCGTTGAACCATTATTTCGAATTCTGGAGCAGCGGCATCAAAATAATGTAATGCAGCGGCGTCGAGCGCCATCATATAAAGTTCTCGACCTTTAATGGCCAAAACAAGGCGTGCTCGCCGCTCGACTTCGTCTCGCCCGACATATTTCGCGTCGATCTGAATTCCCTTTTGATCAAGAAAGCTAACTGGTGATACGTCTTCAATGTTAAAAACCGGCGCTTGTCGCGCTATTCTATAGTAACTTTCAATCATTGATACGAGGTCAGGAGGCGTCATGTCTGCCTGGAATGTTGGCACCTTCTGTTCAGCTTTTTTCTTTTGCTTGGTAATCGCCTCGCCTTCTGGCAAGCCACCGATGAACCGAATTGAATCCAACAATGGCCCGTTTTGCGTCCAATTCTCTTCGTACTTTACGTCCATTGGCCCTTTGGGCGCTTTGTTCCACGCGACAGACGGTCGGACTGTGAGCGAACTGCTTGCTACTGATAGGCTTCCGGGTTGAACCTCTGAAAATCCCGACGCACAACCCGTCAAAAGAGCAAGCCCGAAGATATAGCCAACTTTGATGAGTCTCATCTTAAGCCTCCCAAATTTCAATAATCCAACGAAAACTGCACCATTTTTGCATCTTCCGCATCGGGTTTTAGCTCCAAGTATCGCTGCAAGTGCAACTTTCCTTCGTCAGCGTCGCCGTTTTTCATGAGGGCATATCCCAAAAACTTAAATGCCTCTGGCGGACAATCAGTGTACTCAATTGCGTCGCGATAAGCCTTTATTGCTCGCGCTTGATCATCTTCTTCTGACCGCAACCGATATGCGTCGCCCTCGAAATAACGAAGAACTCCGTCCCACCCATCAGCGGCAAGTGATTCAATAAGGTACAGACTTGCGCCGGTGTCGTTCAATTTAACTTGTTCTTCCAAAAATTCTTGTCTCCAAGGGCTAATGGCTTTAATCCACCTGTCGCGCCCATTATCAATGAGTGCATTGTTCGCCCCATTTTTCGCCAAGTTGTCAGCCGCATTCCGGAGATAATCCATCCTTTCTTCTGCAGGTGGATGAGTTGAAGTTGCAGCCTTTTTGCGTTTTCGATAGCGCTTCTCACGAGCGTCTGCACTTGCTTTCCATTCACCAATAAGCTGTCCCCAAACGGCTGGCGCCTCACTTGGTGAATATTTGCTCTCCCACATCAGCTTTAGTCCGAAAGCATCAGCTTCACTCTCCTGAGCCCGGTCATAAGAAAAAATTGAATAAATTAAGGCGTCATTAATTGAATTCGCGAGATCGAACCAATTTTCTCCAGTCGCGCCACTAGCAACAACTGCACCCACCGCAACGAACGCCATGACGTCAGTCTTGCCTCGTCGGCTACGCCATCGATTAAGTGAATGCTGCCGAAGATAATGGCCCGCCTCATGCCCCAATACGGAAGCAAGCTGCGCTTCATTGCGCATCCGGGCCAGCAGCCCCGTATGCACTATCATCATACCATTCGGAGCCATTGTGGCATTGAAACTTGGATCGCGGACTATATAAACCCTCACGTCTGACGCATGCTCGCCCAACACACGGGAAACAACTGTCTCGATATATGCGTTTAATGGCTCGTCTTTTATGATAAGATGAGACTCTCGCACAGCCGCTTCAAGCTCATCAACGCTCTGCCACAATCCGGCTTCATCTTTTTCCTGTGGTTGATGTCCGCTTGAAATCAGCGGTGTCAAACTCATTGGATCAATATCGGCTGCCACGCCTTGATTCGGCGTAACACACGCAAAAGCGACAACTGAAATTGCGCGAAATAGAAATAGACAATTTTTAACTCGGAGAGCCATCACGGAGTTGTCTAAGAGTTTTCGGGGTCGGCGTTACTTGAATTAACTGCTTCGCCCGGCTTCATTTTTCCAAGCAACTCGTCAATCATTTTTTGCGCGCCCTTCGGATTTCGCACGTCTCCCTCACTCGATGAAAGGACATTATACCAGACGATTTGCCCAGTCTTGAGATCGACCAACGAAGCAAAGGCTGTATGGTCTCCGCCATCTGCAATCAAGCACAAAGCAAATGCGGCACAGCCAAGAACCCCAACGCCTTGAACAACCTTTCTTCCAGTGCTTGCGAAGCTATCTTCGGCATTTAAGAAAAGCGCATAATCGTAACCAGTAGCGATCCCATATTCGACGGCCGCCTCACCCAACGTCCAATTGAATTTGTCCTCTTTTGTCGGAAGCTCTGCTCCCTGATACTTGTGTAAATTTATGGAATATCCGACTGCTTTGTGGAGATTGGTTAAGGCTGTCACCAACTCCGGATCGCCTCCTGCTTGTTCGCGAGTATGGGCAATCGTTACACTTGCGCCCTGAGCACTCTGCTGTTCAGCGAGAGCAGCTAGGATGTATCTACGAGCGTCTTCTGTCCAATCATCTCGCCTTTCCACCATACCGCCAGTCGTAACAGAGCCGACGCTAACTTCTGGCCGCATAACGATTAGAGAATAATCGTCAGTGGGCGGCTTAAAATCGAGCGCTGAAAACTGCTTCGTGCTCGAACAGGCCGCAGCTAGAAACAAGATTGGGAAGATAAAAAAGGAGGTTTTCAAGCTCATTGCATTCCCCACGATGTCGGTGACCTAGAAGCTAAATCACACGCAACAAAAAGCTCGTTCTGAGTAGGCTGGCGCATAAAAAGTATTCAGCGCGCACAGCAGCCCCGCCATTTAGAAACTTCGTTAATATACTATAATAATGAGATAGATCAAGTGGCGAAATTTTTGGGTCGACCAAGTTTTAAACTTAGTATTGCATATTGCTGGCGCAGGTTAGTGAGGGGCGGAATTTCAGAAACACGACAGACGAAATAGAATGTCGAAATTTGGGCACCTATCTTGTTGGTTGGTCGGTGCCTCAATTTTTTACCGACTCGAGATGGCTTTGAGTTTTAGCCCAATTTGCTGCAGTGGCCCCTTCAACGCTTGCTCTAGTTTCACCATGCTGTGCACCATAAACTCCTGCATAGCGTCCCATTTTTCCTGATCGTATAGGTTCCCAGCAGTTTCCGCCTTTATTCTACAAGCACGCCTTGCTTCGAGTCGTTCCCAAACGAGCGGGCCGCCAAAGCTGCTCTCTATCTCATCCTTTTGTCCTAATAACTCGTCGAACACGAACTCATTTTCCTCTTTTGACCCGCGATCAATATAAAGTTCGGCGCGCCCGTAGGACTTCGAGACCGCGAAGTTGAGACCGATGCCCCGAACTCCCGTACCTGCCCCGATCCATGCATATATACCAGGGCTTATATTCTGATACAGATCGGACTTCGCATTCATTCGCTGAATGAGCTTAGTCCAGAACTCTCTTCTAACAATATGGCGATGCTTTAACTCTGCTTGATCATCAATGTCATCTTGCGCTTTCTCAGCCATGCCGATCATGTATTCCTCGGCATCTTGCGTTGGAATTATTTTTTCGACGTTCAGGAACAGATCGTCACCCATTGAGTACGGCGTGGCCCGAAAACACTGAATACGAATCTTATAGTTTAGCAGCCAAAGAACTGTGGAAGTAACCTCTTTGCGAAACTTCGCTGCTATAAGAATTATGCGCTGCGTCACGCCTTTGTTTAAGTTTATATCTTCGTATTCGGTATCGTCAAAAAATTCCGATAGCTTTTCGTTGGCGCTTTCGCCGCGCCCTGCTTTATCCAGATATTCCTGAAAAATTCGTCTAATGTTGTCCTTCGAAAGATTAGAACAATAGGACGCATACTTGAGTGATTGCCATGTCACATCTCGCCCGGAGTCATCGAGCTTATTTTCTATAAGGACCAAGGACCCCTGCTTATCCAATGCGAGTATGTCTAATCGTTCTTGCGTGTCCGAAAAACCCGAAAACTCCTTTTGAATTATTAGGAGGTCCTCACCAAGAACGGATGGTTCGTTAACAATCCATTCTTGCAAGTTTTCTCGCTCTCGAAATCCCAATTCAGAAAATGACCGTTTCCGTAATTGTTCAATTCGGTTTCCTGTCGGATCAATCTTATACATTGTGGCTTCTTTTGAGTTGGCGGGCTATTAGTGCCGCCTTAGAAAGACGGTCCCAATCGGCTCAACGACATATGCTAACAATTGAACAGCGAGATTAGGTGCGAATAATGGCTAAGACGAAGGGGCATGGCAATCCTCGTTGGAGTCGGGATGAAACTATTCTGGCTCTTCGATTGTATCTTGAGACCGAAGACAGAATTCCGGGGCCATCTGATCAACGTGTGATTGAGCTATCGCAATTGCTCAGACGCTATCCGTTGCACGAGCAAGCTGCGCGAAAACTCACCTTCCGCAATCCTGACGGCGTCGCGTTTAAACTACAGAACCTTAGGAGCGTGGCGACCGGAAAAGGGCTTGGAAATACCTCCGAGATGGATCGTGCAATATGGAAGGAATTTGGCCACCGGCGAGAAGCAGTGAATCAAATAGCTGACACAATTACATCGGCCGTGTTGAGTAATGAACCGTCAGTTGAGGTTGAAGACGACTTTGAATTTCAAGAAGGGAGACTGGTAACACGCATTCACAAATCGAGAGAGCGGTCGCCGAAATTACGCGAACGAGTATTAATGGCGAGAAAAGCCGCAGACACCGTTGCTTGTGATGCATGTGGCATTTTACCC
>JAUHYK010000117.1 GCA_030426465.1 Alphaproteobacteria bacterium | reverse complement strand
CAAGTCCGACAACTATAACGGCCAGCCTTACCTCGAATGGCTTGACGTCGATCTCGCGATAACGGCCGTTCCCGGCCAGCCGGAATTTGACGGCACCTATACGCGAGAAACGCAGTATCCCGTATTTAATGAAGGTTTTGACGTCGAAACGCTTGGGCACACCCTGACGCTCGAATATGAGCTCAGCGACATTGTCACCTTGAAGTCCCTGACGTCTTACAGGGAGGCGAGCCGTCACGGGTCTAACACGCTCTGCTGCAGTTTGCAGGCAGGCGCATCCAGCCTTGGCTTCGTCTTCCCGAACGCTCGCGAAGACATTGACCAAAACCAGTTCAGCCAGGAAGGCCAGATTTTCGCGACTTGGGACAATTTCGATCTTACCGCCGGTTTCATCTACTATAACGAAGAAGTGGATGATCAACGTCGGTCATATCTTACAGGACCCGGCCTTACCCCCGGCGCGTTGACTGACCCCATGCTCCAGCCCGGCGTGTTCTTCTGTATAGCGACGGATCCCTGCTTAGTCTCAAAAGCAGTTCAGGACGCCGAGACTAAATCCTGGGGCGGATATGCACAGGCCACGTGGACGCCGCCGATTCTTGATGAAAACCTTCACCTGACAGCAGGCCTCCGCTACTCACGCGACCGCAAAACCGCGATGCGGGTCTTCTCTTCGCCGCTGGCTGCGCCCCCACTCACAGAAGCGCTGCCGTCTGGCCCACTCCCGCCGGCAGCGTTTTTCTCGACCGAACGCTGGGATCCAGCCTTCACGGTAGCCTATGACTTCACGCCGACAGTGAATGGCTATGTACGTTATGCAACGGCATACCGCGCTGGCGGCGCTAACGTTCGTTCATCCGTATTTTCATCTTATGATGAAGAAGAACTTGAAACATGGGAAGTCGGCCTGAAGACGCAATTCGCCGATGGCAGGGTCACTGCGAATATGGCGTTCTTCCATAACACCATCACGGGACGCCAGGACAACATCCAGGAAGCGCCGGCGACGAATCCGTCACTGACGAATACTGTCAACTCGCCGACCGATGTGAAAAACAAAGGTTTCGAGTTTGAGTCCTTTGTTAATGTGGCGGAAGGCTTGGATCTCAGCTTTACGTACGCATATCTTGATAACTTCGAATATCAGGAATTCGACAATCCTTTTACGGCGCCAGTCGACATCACGCGCTTTTACGCGGTGACTGCGCCTAAGCATTCGGGCGCAATCGGAGCATCCTACTCCACGCCATTTGGCCCCGGTGAGCTTGCATTGCGTGCTGATTACGCATTCTCCTCACATTACTGGACGACACCAGGCGCCATCAACACGGCGATCATCTTGCCGACCTATGACCGGCCGTCCTCGAAAACCGATCAGCTAAGCGCTCGTATTGCATTGCGCGAAGTGCCAATTGGCGGGGCCATGGCCGAGTTTGCCGTGTGGGGACGTAACCTCACCGACAGCACAAGCTACACCTATGGCTTTGACAGTGCGGCGTTCGGTGGCGGCTTCGCTTTCTTCCTCGAACAGCCTCGGATGTTCGGCGGCGAGATCCGTATCAGCTACTAAGCGTCTCTTCCTCCCTGAAGACGCGTTTAAGGGGCGGCGCCATGCGCCGCCCCTTTTCGTTTGCGGAATAGTCTCAACAAATATCGGATCAGCGTAGACCATAACACCAGCAACAAGCCCGATGATCGGATTAGCGATTAATGCTTCTGGCCCACGCCAGCCAGGATGGCATTTGTTATGGTAGATTAACGAGACGGTCCTCCGTTCGTGCCACACCCCAATAAGCGAAAGGCGCCTCCCATGAAATCTGAAAGGCTTTTAGACACGCGGCTTCTCGCTTTACAGACGCTAATCGCCGCCGCGTTTGTTGCGCAGCCCGCTATTTCACAAGAAGTGGAAGTGGCCGCATCGAAAGCATATTCGCCCTATGTGAACCACGACTATCCTGAAAACCTATACTGGGGTGACACGCATCTCCATACCAACAGGTCCGTTGACGCCTACTCCTTTGGCAATCGCCTGACCGCCGATATAGCTTATCGATTTGCACGCGGCGAGACGGTTCAGACGCAAGGCGGCCAACCCGTACGAATCGGACAACCATTAGACTTCCTCGTTGTCTCGGACCATGCCCATTATCTGGGCGTCATGCCTTTACTGGAGGCAAGCGATCAGAGAATTCTCGCAACCCCGATCGGCAAGCACTGGAAAGAATCGGCCCCTGATATGAAAATCAGGGACTTTTTTGTAAGTTGGGGAGCGACAGTCTCTCGTCGTCCTGAAACGAATCCCGCTCCGGCGCCAGAGAACGAGCTCAACGACGCCTTGCGTCAGACCATCTGGAACGAGGTTACGGCCGAAGCTGATAGATATAATGATCCGGGCGTGTTTACCGCGTTTATCGGATTTGAATGGACGTCGATGCCTGACACCAGCAACCTGCATCGTGTTGTCATTTTTCGGGACAGCGCCGATAAAGCAAACAAAGTTATGCCGATCAGTGTTACAGATTCCAGGGATCCCGAGGATCTTTGGTCTTATTTGGAACATTATGAGCAAGCAACATCAGGAAAAGCTCTCGCCATTCCGCATAACGGCAACATGAGTCGCGGATTGATGTTCACTGAAAAGAATTACGACGGTGACCCCCTAACCGCGGCCTATGCAAAAACGAGAGCTCGCTGGGAGCCAATTTACGAGGTCACGCAGGTCAAGGGCGATGGAGAAACACACGCCGCATTGTCGCCTGATGATCTTTTCGCTGATTACGAAACATGGGCCAGTTTCACGTCGCAAGATAATTCCGAGTCGAGCTTTGGCAACGAAATCATTCGAGATACGAATGAGTCTGTTGAGAAGCTGACGGGCGAATATGCACGCTCTGCGCTGAAACTGGGATTGAAGATCGAAGAGGAAGTCGGCGCAAACCCTTATAAATTCGGGTTGATTGGCAGCTCGGATGTTCACACCAGCATGAGCACCATCGAGGAGAACAACTTCTTCTCAAAGATGCCTTTCGAAGAACCTTCGGCCGATCGCGCAGACAAAGATAGCGGTCTTTTCGCCACCAAGGACTATGCGGCCGCCGGACTTGCGGCGGTCTGGGCGCACGAAAACACGCGCGAGTCGCTGTTCGACGCCATGCAGCGCCGCGAAACCTACGCAACGACCGGACCGCGCATCGCCCTTCGCTTTTTTGGCGGCTGGGACTTTGACGACCTCGACCATGCAAAACCCAACTATGTCGACATTGGTTACAGCCATGGCGTTCCTATGGGCGGAGACCTAGCAGTCGCGCCAGAGGGGAAGGCTCCCCGGTTTCTGATCGTTGCCGCCAAGGATCCCGGCGGCGCCAATCTGGAGCGGCTTCAGATTGTCAAAGGCTGGGTCGACACAAATGGCGATACGCAGGAAAAAGTATGGGATGTAGCGCTTTCGGATCAAAGAAAGCCAAAAAAGAACGGAAAGATGACCCCACCGATAAAATCCACGGTGGACCTTGATTCCGCCACATACACGAACACGGTGGGCGAGGAGCAACTGGCGACTGTCTGGGAAGACCCGTCATTCAATCCTGGCGAAAGGGCATTTTACTACGCGCGTGTTCTGGAAATTCCGACACCACGTTGGACCACATATGATGCAGCATTCTTCGAACGTGAGCGTCCCGACGGCGTCGCCGCAGAACAACAGGAACGTGCTTATAGCTCCCCGATCTGGTATACGCCCTGATCCAGGCGATATGGATGAATGAGAAATGGCGCCGGCGGCAACCATGTCCGCCGGCGTTTTTGCATTAAAGCACCGCCGAATAAAGCCGCTCAAGAAACCAGTATGCGGCAATGCCGCCCATCGCGTAGGTCAAGCCGGCTTGCAGAGAATTGAGAGAAAGCCGTCCCTTAAAGATTTTGCGGAGCCCCCAGATCAGTCCCAACACAACAGCGATGAGGCATATCTGCCCCGCCTCCACGCCGATGTTGAAAAACAAAAGCGCCGTGATTTTTTCCGTTTGCGGCAATCCGATTTCAGCAAGCGCTGACGCAAAACCTGCGCCATGAACAAGGCCAAATCCGCCAGCGACCAGAATCGGCCGCCGCCAAGTCAGCGTATCTCGCCTTGGCCGCGCGATTTCGGCAGCCAAAAATACAATAGATAAGGCGATTACGGTTTCAACTGCGGGAACAGAAACCCGGAGCAGATTTAACGCTACAAGAAAAATCGTCAACGAGTGCGCCGCCGTAAACCCGGTGGCGGTTATAAGTATGCGTCTTGGCGACCCCGCAATGACAATCAAGCCAATAAGAAAAAGGATGTGGTCGTAGCCTCTAAGAATATGGTCGATGCCAATTTCGAAGTAGCTTCGCGCGACACTTGAAAACTCTTCTCGCGGTGGAATTCCCCATTGATTTACGTCGGGACTGAGCACGGCCGAAGAAGTCTGACCGCCCTCAAAACGAACGCGGACCAAGGTGGAGAGCGATGGATTATACTGGCGATAACGGATTTCAAGTTTGCGCCCATTTAACCCGCCATCACACTTAAAGAATTGCGCGCCATTAGAGCGCCCTTGCCCGCCCATCGGCGAATCAAGCACGCAACCGGAAAACGAAATCTGCGGTCCGTTGCCTGAAACGACCGAAGGCGGCGCGGCCCACTCCACCCTCACCCGGCTGCCGATTTCGGCGATTTCGACGTAAAGCGGTCGGCTGTCATGTGCATCGGCGGCACTCATCAGTGAAAGTATGCCGAACACCAATCTGCAGATAAGCGTGACGATAAATCGCTTCATTGCTGCTCGCCGGTTACTGCCGGTGTGTCAGTGACGTCTTCGAGCTTTATTTCAGGCCTGTAGCTTTCCACGATCGCCGCGACTATCTTGTCAGCTTCCGTGTTCTCCCAATCCCGCGCAAAATCCGATGCGACGCGATCGCTGACATCGTCAAATGACGGCGTTTCGCCAGGCTTTCGCTCGGCGATATAGACAAGGTGGAGCCCGTGGTCTGAACTGATCGGCCCGATCCACTCATTCAGCGGCGTTGTTTCTTTGAACACGGATTTCGTCATCGACGAACCGAAATGACTTTCTACATATTCAAACGATCTTTCTACGTAATTGATGTTGTAAATGAAGCGGTCTCCATAACCGCTTGCGTCGGAAAATCCTGCATCGCTAGATTTCAGCCGCCTTGATACATCTTCGGCGATTGCTCGCGCCTCGTCAGCCGTGCGCTCACTGGTTGAAATAAATATGTGCGAAAAGGTAATTTCTGGAGGTCGAAAATACGTTTCTAGATGAGCTGCATAAAAGGCTTCTAGGGTCGTGCGATCCGCGACGGGAGGCGGCGCGGAGGCCTGCGCCATAAACTCCAGCTTTTGAACCATCCGCTGGCGGATTACATAATCGCCTTCCGCGGCGCCCATTCGCGCTGCCTCCCGGTAAAGCGCTTCTTCGCGAACATACTCATTAACCAGCTGCTTCCTCTCGTCGGCTGACATTGCGTCCAGAATTGACCCGGCTGCCGCATCGTCAAAAGCCTTTGAACGATACTGAATATAAGTGAGCAATGCTTCCCGATTTACGAGAATGCGGTCGTCATTCTCGGCCGGTTTTATTGCGCCCAAAATAACAAACAGCGCAGCTCCAATAGCAAGGAATTGAAGCAATGGGTCTTTGATAAGCTTTTCTAATCGCATTCTTTAGACCTTGCCTGTCGAAGCGCCTGTTTTCGCTACTTTATCAGAACTGTCCGTCCGTCCAATTGGCAAATTGACGGCATCAGCCGTTCAATCGGATTAGCGTCAACTGAATACCTTGAGCGCGTTTGAGAAAACCTGTAGCAGGCGCCACATCAGCATTTTCCACTCGCTCATCGGTATGGCGATGCTTGTGCCGGGCATGGATGCTTATCGCGAGGCTATTCCTCTAAACTGTGCTGAGCGGAAGATTGAGCGCAAAATGATAAAAACCCGCGTCACTGAACTGCTCGGCATAGAACGACCGATCATTCAGGGCGGCATGCAGAATGTCGGCGTCGCTGAACTCGCCTCGGCAGTCTCCAATGCCGGCGGTTTCGGCATTCTGACAGCGCTGACCCAACCAGATCCTGATGCACTGCGCCAGGAGATCACGCGATGCCGCGCCATGACTGACAGGCCCTTCGGCGTCAACATCACTGTCTTTCCGACAACCCGATCTCCCGATTACGCCGCGTTCGCACGGGTATGCGTTAAGGAAGGAATACAAGCAGTTGAGACCGCCGGCACGTCCGCAGTCCGCGATGTCTGGGCCATTCTCAAAGACGGCGGCGTAAAGATCATCCACAAATGCACGTCTGTGCGTCATTCATTGTCTGCGGAAAAGCATGGCGTGGACGCCATATCGATCGACGGGTTTGAATGCGCCGGCCATCCCGGTGAAGACGATATACCCGGACTAATCCTGATTCCGGCAGCGGCGGATAAGGTGAAAATACCGCTCATCGCGTCCGGCGGATTCGGCGATGGACGCGGCCTTGTAGCCGCCCTCGCCCTTGGCGCGGAAGGCGTCAATATGGGAACGCGATTTTGCGCCACCAGAGAAGCTCCGATACATGAGAATGTGAAGCGCAAATATGTCGAGAACGACGAGCGCGACACGTTTCTTATATTCCGGAATTTCAATAATACCGCGAGAGTGGGCGCGAGCGAGATATCGGCAGAGGTCGCGCGCCGTCTATCAAAACCAGATGCAAAGTTTGAGGATGTCGCGGACCTCGTCAGCGGCGCAAAAGGCAAAGAGCTCTTGCAGAGCGGCGACCTCTCCAAGGGCGTTTTCTGGGCTTCGATGGTTCAGGGGCTCATTCATGACATTCCTAGCGTTCAGGAGCTAATGGACCGTATTATGGTGGAAGCCGAAGAGATCATTCAATCGAGGCTCGCTAGCCTTCTTTAACTCGAGCTCATCGATGAGCGCATGTCAGGTCAATATGAAAGGTGGTGGAACATGAAAGTCGTTGATCCCTCAGCGCCAGAGTCAATTGCCGACCGGCCAAAGTTCCACAATACGCTGCGCAAAGAGTGTCCCGTGGCCAAGGTCACGAATCCGAACGAGTATTATTTCGTCACCGGCTACGACAACGTAAAAGAGGTCCTCGACAACCACGAAAGATTTTCAAAACTCTATGGCAGCCAGTATACGCCAATGGAAAAAGGCGTCGCGCTCAATCAGGATCCGCCCGAGTTCAATGAATTTCGTGCGATCTATAACGCTTACATGTCTCCGAGAGGAGTCAAGCGTTGGGCGGATGATTGCAACAGGATCGCCAACGATCTGATCGACAAGATGGAAGCGCTCGGTTCAGGCGATATCCAGGACCTTTATGGCAAGCCTGTGCCGGCGCGCGTCACGGCGATAGCGCTTGGCTTGCCGGAAGAAAAAGTCGATCTTTATCGAAAATGGACGGATGCGTTTTTAAACGCCATGATTCGTGATCCTGAAGAGCAATTGCGCATTGTGGATGAAATGTATGCGTTCTTCGACATTGAGTTCGAGAAGCGCCGCAAACAACTCAAAGACGCCGGCATTGAGAACCCAAGCAGAGAGGATGTGGGGCGAACGGTTGGCGACAACCTTATCTCTGTACTGATGTGTACACCCTACAGAGGAAGATATCTCACTAACGACGAACTACGCCGAACTGTGCGGGGCTTCTTTGTTGGCGGCGTCGACACGACGGGGGCGCTAATGATGAACACGCTGTTTCGCCTCCTTGAACAGCCTGACTTATGGGAAGCGGTAAAGGGCGCCCCCGATCTCCTTGAAGAGGCGATAGATGAATCCTTGCGATTCGAGCCGCCTGCGTTAGGCATGTTTCGCGGCGCAACCTGCCCCATCGAGATGGGCGGAGAAACGATACCGGAAGGCGCCCGCGTCCTCTTCTCTACACTAAGCGCCAATCGCGATCCGGCGTATTTCGAGGAACCTGACACCTTCAAGCTCGGCCGCAAGGTCGGAAAATCCGGCATCGGGCACATCGCGTTCGGCAGCGGCGCGCATTTTTGCCCCGGCGCCTGGACGGCGCGCCTTGAGGCGAAAATCTGTCTTGAAGTGCTCATTCGCCGCCTCCCCAAACTTCGCATAACTGGCGACGTAAAACACTTTGAGGCGATCAACTTCTGGGTGATCAGAGAAATGCCGGCGGCGTGGGACTAGGCCGGGGTTGCAAGAGCCGGTCCCGCGCCTAAGCGTTTCTTTCCGCCAGAATGTCGTTGCGCAACTTAAACTTTTGCACTTTGCCCAGCGGCGTTCGCGGAAAATCATCATAAATGAATAGTCGCCGCGGCACCTTATAATTCGCCATACGCTCCCGTGACCAAGCGGTTAGCTCTTCCAGCGAAAGCGATGCGCCTGGTTTCAAGATAACACAGGCTGCCGTGACTTCTCCCATACGGTCATCAGGCAAGCCAATAATTGCGACTTCCTGAAGTGCGGGATGGGCGGCCAACATGATTTCAATTTCCACAGGATAGGCATTGAAGCCGCCAACAATGACCACATCTTTGATGCGGTCGAGAATCCGCAAGCGCCCTTCGTCATCAAGGCAGGCGACATCGCCCGTATGCAGCCAGCCGTCTTTATCTACGGTCGCGGCCGTCTGGTCCGGATCTTCAAAATATCCTTGCATCACGGTTGGGCCGCGCACCCACAATTCGCCGCTCTCTCCAACGGGCTGATCTTTTCCTTCGTTATTCACAATGCGGACATCAGTGTCCGGTATGGGCCTGCCAACGGTCTTGATAATCGCTTCCAGAGGATCACCCGCCCGGTTCGTTGAAATCATCGCGGTCGACTCGGTCTGACCATAGCTCGTTAAAAAAATGTCGAATCCGAGCCTTTCGTACCCAGCGAGGATAATATCCGGCGGCGTCTTTGCGCCGCCGGTATGACCGCAGCGCAAGGAGGAAATGTCGTAGGACTTGAATTCCTTATGATTCATCAACGAGAAAAAGACTGCAGGAGCACCGGCAAGCACCGTGATTTTCTCATCGTTGATAAGTCGCAACATCGCCGCGGGATCGAATGTTGCGAGAGGGTAAATTGTCTGTCCCGCAATCAAGCCGGCGACCCAACCAGCACGATAACCGAAAGAGTGAAAAAATGGATT
>JAUHYK010000022.1 GCA_030426465.1 Alphaproteobacteria bacterium | reverse complement strand
CGTCCTGTAACTCTTTATCTGGCACGGTCTTGAGCACCAGCCCGATATCGGCGGCTTCCTCAGCGCTGACACGCCGAGCCGTATAAAGAATTTCCGCCGCTTTCTGCGCACCAACCGCGCGGGGAAGCATGTAGCTCATTCCCAACTCTGCGCCCGTCGCCGCATTATGGATCGCATTGACAAATTTTGCAGATGCGCCCGCGATTGCGATGTCCGCCGCCAGCGGCAACGCATATCCCATGCCGGCAACGGTGCCGTTGATGCCACAAATGACGGGCTGGGGCAGATTTCGCAACAACACCGGCAGCGAGGAGATCACCTGCATCGCGTATTTTGTGTAGTAGGCTTTGCCGACGCCATCCTTGATCCAGCTCGGCGGCTCCTTGTCGCGAAGATCGTGGCCCGTGCAAAAACCCCTGCCCGTTCCTGTCAGGATGACCACCCGGACACCGGGATCGTATTTGATGCCTTCGAGAATTTCGACGAACTCCAAATACATTGCATTCGTAAATGCATTCATCGCATCCGGCCGGTTCAGAGTGAGGCGTTTGACGCCTTCAACTGGCTCGTCAATTAGAATGTTTTCCGACATCTATTGCCCTCATGCATTAAACGGAGATCGATAGTGAATCCCTTTTATTCACTTGGTAAGCGCCCGCGACGCAATGATTTGCACGAAATGCGGCCGCTTCCATCGCAATCGTGATACACTTGCACACATCATCGCCCGCTTGCTGAATTTTCACCCGGCGCGAAAGCAGAGGCGAGGATGTCGCAGGCTTCCTCGTCACCGTTGAGCGTTCGATTTGTGCGGCGGGATACCTTCCAACCTTTGTTTTCACGAACAAGCTCCCATTTGTTCGCGCTTGTCCGAACGACGATCCACTGTTCGCCGTCAAAAACGTTCAGGCAAGAATAACCCACTGCGGTCGCGGCATCACCGCTAATCTTGACATGAGGCATCGCAACCAAGTGGGCGCATCCCGCTGCAACGCATTCCCTGTGAGACGGAAGCCGCACGATGCCGCCAACCGCGTCCGCGCCGACAAAAGGACCGCCATCTGCATCATAGACGCCATCGGCCTCCCATAGGTCGCGCAACGCATCCCCGGCAAGACTGTCAACAGCCGGGCCATAAGCCGCCAGCAGTTGGTAGATGGCCAAGCGGTCTTCGGCTTCCTGAAGACGCGCCTCAAGCGCTTCAAGCCGAGTTTCCAAATCAGCCATTTCCATCTTCTCGACAGAAAGCAGGATAATTACTTCCAGAAGAAACGGGCAAACCCATACTCCTCACGCCGTCGGGGCGCATTATCACCGTGGAGCATTGCCTAATACGTAACGCTCAAGATGTTTGTGCAGATTGCTGATCTCAACTTCCTGAACAGGATTTGGACGCGCCACATCAAAGGCCCGGCTTTTCATGCCTTTCTGGACTTTTGTCATATTGGCAACATCCTGATCCACAATCAGGCCAAAACTCTTGCCTTCGATATTCTCATGAACTTCCGTCTTGGCGCCAGGCTCTTTACCGGGACCATAACGCTTCAGAGACCAGATATTGAAAATGCATTTACTCGGGTCATCGCCATTCGGCCGCGCCCGGTACCAGACCGCCCCGTCAAAATAAGGCAGGCTCACGCAATTCGGGAAAATATTCCAGCCAGTGCCCGCTTTATACATCGCCTCCGGCGTGAGATTTGGCGGATAGCCGCAGCCTTCTTCTTCCGCTGCTTTCTGCCCGAGCATTACGGCTGTGCCGAACACGGTCATCGGGTCAGCATCCGCCGGCAGTGCGTCAAACACTTTTTTCGCGGCCTCATAATCGCGATCCGTAAAGATGGCGCCGAAGTCCTCTTCCATTTGCCGGAAAAATTCGACGACTCCCGGGCGCGCATCCTTTGGCATTTCACGCTTTAACCGCGGCGACGGCGTACCCATAATTGGGTTAGTGTCCCAATAGCCAAAATGGCTGTGGATGCCGCGCGAGAAGCTCTGAGTATAGTCGTCGCCCGCGATTTCCAGCAATTGTGAGTGTGTTGCGGCGACGTGATAACCTTCCATGAAGGCTTCCAGCGCAACTTTCCAGTTGCAATCGACGTGAAGCTCAAGCGCCCATCGATAGCGCATATTCTCGTATTCAAACGGGTTGAGATATTCCGGAATGACGCCGAGATAATCTTCCAGCGTCTCGCAATTCGGGTCCATGTTGACGAAGACAAACCCGCCCCACGTCCCTGTTTTCAAACCGACGAGATCAATGTTTTCGGCGTCCAGGCAGCCGTTCCAATCCTTTTTATCTTGAACGACAATGTTTTTACCTTGCAGGTCGAATGTCCAGTTATGATAGATGCAACGGAAATTATTGGTATGGCCGCAACCCTCCATGATTTGACGGCCGCGATGTGGGCAAACATTGAAAAAAGCGCGAATGCTCTTGTCCTGGCCGCGCACTACAACGATTGTTTCATCAGCGATGTCATAAACAATATAGTCGCCAGGATTGGGAATTTCCTCTTCCCGGCAGGCAATTTGCCATACCCGCGGCCATAGGTTTTCATTCTCTTTTTTCAGAAAATCTTTGGAGATGTAATTTTCACTGGGGATTTTTCTGAACTCACGATCCATCGTTTCAAGTTTGTGCACCGACATCCCAATCTCCGTGTGTATCGTTCTAGATAAGAGGCGCCAAAAGCCTTATCGAATTAACTCACCAAAAAGCCGCCGTCGACCGCCAGAAGCTGTCCCGTGATGTAGCTTGATGCATCGCTTGCGAGAAACAGGCACGCATTTGCTATATCGTCAGGGCGGCATACATTGTTGCCCAGCGGCATCCTTCCCGGTTGCGTGAACGGTCCCTTCAGCGGATAACCGTCCGCAGCGCGCCCCGCCTGTTCCGTACCGACGCCGCCGGGAAGAACCGCATTTACGCGAATGTTATGGGGCGCATACTCCAGCGCCACCGAAACCGTAAGGTTGTTGATAGCCGCCTTGCTGATTCCATAATGCACGTTGTCATAGATGCAGGCCTTGAGGGAATTCACCGATGAAATATTGACAATCGATCCGCCGCGATCACCCTTTTTCATGCGCTTCACCGCTTGTTGCACACATTGAAAAGGACCACGCACATCGATGGCGAACATTTTGTCGAGAAGCGCGGTATCGACTTCCTCAAAAGGCCGGAAGGGAAAAATCGCAGCGCAATTCACCAAGACGTCTGTATCGCCGATTTCATCGGCTTTCGCGAACAGCGCAACTACGGAATCAGGGTCGCCCTGATCGTAAAAGGTCGTCGTCACGCCGCCGCATTCATGATCCAGCGTTGCAAGATCTTTTTCATTAATGTCGGCTGCCAGAACTTTAGCTCCTGCTCCGGAGAAAAGCTTTGCAATTTCGCGACCAATGCCAGTCGCAGCGCCCGTTACGATTGCGCTTTTTCCAGCAAGGCTAAACCGTTCTTCAATGTTGATTACGCTGGTCAAACTGTTTCCTCCTAAACGCCTTCGCTTTTTTGATTTTGCATCGCGCGCTTGTGTGCGCATTTTTGCGGAGACTACGAGCGTCGCGGCAGCACCGCCACATCCCCAATGTAGCAAATGCTACTTATCGTAGATACGATTTGGGCACGTTATTGAAATTATTACACAAATTCAAACCGTGACAGCTCACGCCCGATGTGTCGCACAAATCTCGCGGCATCCGCGCCATTGATGATCCTGTGATCGTAACTAAGCGATAACGGCAGCATTTTACGCCATTCAAGAGCGCCTGCCTCGCCGGGCGCTGGACGCAGTTGAACCCGAGTAAGGCCTAGAATGGCTGCCTCCGGCGCGTTCACGATCGGAGTAAAAGCTGTGCCGCCAATATGACCCAAGGACGAAATGGTCATGCTGCCGCCGGACATTTCGGCCATGGAAAGTCCTTTGGTGCGGGCTTTTTCCGCCAGCGCGGCGGTATCCTCAGCGAGCGTCGCCGCCGATTTCGTATCGCAATCCCTGACAACGCCGACAAGCAAGCCTTTCGGCGTATCGACCGCGACGCCAATGTGAAAGTACTTCTTCCAGACAAGCGACGCGCCATCCGCAGTGAGAGAGGTGTTAAATATTGGAAATTCCTTCAGCGCTCCGACAACCGCTTTCATCACCGGCGCCAGCAGGGTAATTTTCTGCCCTGGGTTCGCCTCTCCCCAAGCCTTACGCGCCGCCTCGAGGTCCGTGACGTCAACTTCGTCATGGTGCGTGACATGAGGGATGGCGAGCCAGTTGCGACTTAAGAACGCGCCGCCGATTTGTTGATACCGGTCTCGCGGCTTGACCTCGACAGGGCCAAATTCACCAAAATCGCCATCTGGCCAGGGCGGTAATTTATCAAAATAATTACTCAAGATTATTCCTCAATTTCTCTCATGGGCGAGCAACGCAATAATAGGGAAAAATGACCGCGCGCGGAAAGAAATCACCGCAGCATAAGCGTCTATCGCATCTCCGATAGCGCCTTATCGGCCTCGACAACGCCCGCCGCCGGGTCCAAGCATGGAGCCTTGGAATTAGATGCTCGAAGGAAAATTAGGGTGACGGAAGTGTCTTCAGACGGCGGGCCCAATGCCCAATACGCAAAATTTCTGGCGGAAGGCCGGTTCATGATCCAGCGCGGGAAGAAGAGCGGAAAAGCCGTATTCTATCCGCGCGCATACGCTCCCGGGACGGGTGAAGAGCTCGAATGGGTTGAGGCGTCCGGCAAAGGAACGGTGTATTCGACAACTGTGGTACGGAAAAAGCCGCCGACGCCGGACTACAACATCGCCTTGATAGAGCTTGAGGAAGGCCCCCGACTTACGAGCCGCGTCGAAGGCGTTGAGGCAGCCGACGTGAAAATTGGGATGGCTGTGAACGCGCAGATTATAGATGGTGAAGAAGGCCCGTTGCTCGTCTTTATCCCTGCGGGAGATTGATAGTTGACCAAATTCCCCCGAGGCAAGACTGCAATTGTTGGGGCGGCGTTATTCGGCGGTCGCGGCGCCCCTGGCTATGACCCGGATGAAATCGCGGGCATCGCAGCGCGCGACGCTTTATTTGATGCAGGTCTGACGCCGGCAGATGTGGATGGGCTTTTCGTCACCCATTCTAATGACGCTTTTGGCGGCGGATTGCAGCTCGCCCAGTATCTGGGGATCGAGCCGATTGTCGCGGATAATAGCCGCACCGGCGGAAACGTTTTCCAGAGCTATCTTGAGCGCGCCGCATGGCTGCTAGACGCCGGACTTATCAACGTCGCTCTCATCACTTATGGAAGCAATCAAGCTTCAGCCACTGGCAAGCTTACGAGCTCTCGCAAACCGTTTGCATATGAAGCCCCATATAAGCCGCTCAACCCTATCACGAGCTATGCGCTCGCCGCTGCGCGGCATATGCACGAATTCGGCACGACCAAAGAACAGCTCGGTCACGTAGCAATCGCAGCTCGGAGTTGGGCGGCGCTTAATCCTGATGCAGCCAATCGCGAACAATTGTCTATGGATGAGTATATGGGCGCGCGCATTATCTGCGACCCCCTCGGCAAACTGGACTGCTGTCTGGTGACCGATGGCGGCGGCGCGATTGTGATGACCCGAATGGATCGCGCGAAGGACCTGAGATCAAAACCGGTTTCAGTTCTTGGCGCCACGAGCCGAACAACTCATGACCAGATCATGGGGATGCCTGACCTCACGACTACCGGGCTCGCGGAATGCGGAAAACGCGCCTTCACGGATGCGGGCCTCGGCCCGAATGATATCGATGTTCTCGAACTTTATGATGCTTTTACGATCAATACGATCTTGTTCCTGGAAGATCTCGGCTTTTGTCCGAAAGGCGAAGGCGGCCGCTTCGTCGAGGACGGGCGCATCGCGGTTGGAGGGTCACTGCCCGTCAACACCAATGGTGGCGGCCTTTCCTGCATGCATCCAGGGATGTACGGACTGTTCACCATTATCGAAGCCGTCAGGCAGCTTCGCGGCGAATGCGGCGACCGGCAGGTCAATGGCGCGAAAACCGCGCTCGCGCAAGGCAATGGCGGACTCTTGTCGAGTCAGGCGGTAGCGATCATGGCCGTCGACTAGACCGCCATCACCACCGGCGTCGCAACTGCGCGCCTCTTGCACGGGCGCGCAAAGCGCTCACGCGATCACTTTCACTCACCGGGGGCGTATCAGCCGGCAGGTGATCTTTGAGCTCTGAGAGTTTCACTTTTGTGATCTTGGGCACGGGCGCGGATTTACATTTGTACCATCGGCCGACAATCGATCCCTGAGTTCGCCCGCCGGTATCCAGCCAGTTTGGAATGCCCGGATCCGCAACGGACAAGACAGCTCTGAATTTGCCGTCGCTATCAATCACCGCCTGTGAGCCATTAAGGCTCGATTGCCGCCAGACGTAATCGATGGCATTCCAGATCTGGTCATTCAACTGAATGTTCCAGTAGCCCGCATTTTCCGGCACATCCGTTTCAAGGATCAGCGCCTCATCGGACTCCATTTCAAAGATGCCCCACCAGTAGACCTGCACCTTGATGCCGCCAAGGTCGGAAAACCCATGATGCTCAATACGGTTGATCAGGCCCTTGGCGCGCATCTGGTCCTGATAGGCGAGCCATTGCCTCGTATGGCGTTCCGCAAAGGCCGCAAGTTTTGAAAGCTTTGTTTCAAGCGTTTTCAAGTCATCACGCTTTTTGTAAATCGGCGTATCAAGCCGCTCAATCGCAAGAGGCGCTTCGCGCTCCTCACCCCATTTGTATGAGCGCTGGCGAACGATCACACAGCGGGTCTTTTCCGGCATATGCAACCAGTTCCCATCACATCCGTCGGGCTTTGTCGCGCTAAGGATCACTTCGAAATCGCCGTTCGGGTGGAATTCAAGATGATCGTCGAGATCATATTCCGCAGTCTGGCGCCCTGGCGCTTCGTCCATTCCGATAATGTCGCCCGTCAGCGTAAAGGTCAGCAAACGGACAGAACCGCGATTGCCAGAAATTCGGTAGACGCCGTTGGCTTCGAGCGGCGCCCGGCAGTAGGTGTCGTCAGGATTAGGTTGCAAGCGAAAGATCGAATTGAACAGCGGGCCAAATTCGGGGTGGTCCGGGGTTGAATGAAAATAGGTGACGTAGCCTTGAGACAGATTCATGAAAATCTGTTCGTGGAGATCGGCGGCTAACAACGGATCGTCCGGGGCCCATGTCTTTGCGACCTGCGCTTCTGCTGATGCAATTACGTCCAGATAGGATTTCAGAGTGTTTCCTTGCATGTCACTTCCCTTGGTCTCGCGCCATTGGTGTTCCGCTATTGATCAGGCCCGACTTTCGACCGCAGACTAGTGGCAAGCAGGTACATCATTAATCCGGTCGGGATTTGATCGCATATTCGATGCAAACCGCGCCGTCGCCCGACCTTCGTTGCTGCTCCGCGCCATTGCGTCTCCGATATTTCTATGGGCAGGCTTGTGCAGTTGCGATATTGACGAAATCCTGTGATCAGCGCCCTGCCCGCATACTGGCGCCAATCCTCAAGGACGACCCAGAATGGACTTAAAATTTGACGCGTCGCTTGCTGATTTCCGGACGATGATCCGCGATGCAATCAAGCAAGACCTACCCCGCGAAATACAGGAGCGCACCCGCCTTTTTGGCGGCGCCAATAGCTCCGACCCGCATGATTCTCTCGCTTGGATGAAAATCCTCTCGAAACGGGGCTGGACTGTTCCCCATTGGCCCGAGATTTACGGCGGAAAAAACTGGTCCCCCTTGCAGCTCTTTATCTTTCAGGAAGAGCTTTACAAGGCCTATGCTCCCGACACCTGCTGGGGCGGCACTCATATGGTCGGTCCGATTATCTATACCTTCGGGTCCGAGGCGCAAAAGGAACAATTCCTGCCGGCGATCCGGAATGGCGATTACTATTGGGCGCAAGGATTTTCCGAGCCGGGAAGCGGGTCCGACCTTGCAAGCCTTCGCACCGCCGCCGTGCGTAAGGGAGACAAATACATCGTCAATGGGCAGAAAATCTGGACCAGCTGCGCCTATATGTCGGAATGGGGCTTTTTTCTTGTGCGCACCGATCCGGAGGTAAAACCGCAACGGGGCATTTCATTCCTGCTCATCAATATGAAGAGCCCCGGCATTACAATCCGGCGTATCCCCCAGATCAACGAAGAGGCGGAACTTTGTGAAGTGTTCCTCGACGATGTGGAGGTTCCTGCTGAACAGCTTGTGGGCGAAGAAGGACAGGGCTGGAGCTACGCGAAATTCCTGCTCGACCATGAGCGCACCACAAGCTCTTTTATCTATTTCAACAAGCGCGAACTTGATCGTGCGAAAATGATAGCGACAGAAGAAACGCTCGACGGAGTTCCGTTGATACTGCATCCAAACTTTCAGGGGCGCATCGCGCGCCTTGAGGCAGAAATCAGCGCCCTTGAGGGCTCCGTCATGCGGCTCCTCGCCAATGAGGAATTTAAATATAATGAAACGGCAGTCGCTTCGATCTTGAAAGTTTCTGGTTCGAAATTGCAGCAGGCGCTGACCGAGTTGCATGTTGACTTGATCGGCCCCAAAGCGATTCGCCACTATGCCTCGGAGTCAGTCGACCGGGACCCCTACGATCCCTGGCCCGATCACATACCGGGTAGGACCTCCCAGGCGCTAATTCTTCGCGCGTCTACGATTTATGGCGGTTCGCTTCAGGTTCAGAAAAACATTATCGCGAAGCTTGCATTCGGACTTTAAAGGCGATCATGGATTATAATTATTCAGACCTCCAAAAAATGCTTCTCGACACCGCCGAGCGGTTTCTACGCAGTCATTATACGCTTGAACATCGCCGCGCCTTGCGCAAGTCGCCCGACGGTCTCGACGCAGACGCATGGGCTCAGTTTGCGGAACTCGGATGGCTCGCCTTGGCTATCCCTGAGGAGCAAGGCGGGCTCGACGGCGAGATCACCGATATCGCTGTTTTAATGACAGCATTTGGCGCGAACCTCGTGCCCGATCCCATTGTCAGCACCGCTGTGACGGCCCCTTATCTTCTAAGCCACGCCGATCAGCCTGATTCGGACTTGTTCGAAGCGATTATTAGCGGCGAAGCGCGTGTGGCGCTCGCCCATGATGAACCGGGCGAACGTTATGCCTATAGCGCGCCGCGAAAAACCCTGCTTTCGAAAACCGGAAACGGGTACACGATCAGTGGTGAAAAACAGCTCGTGATCGATGCGCCTTCCGCGACGCATCTGATCGTCACCGCACAAATTGAAGGCTCAGGCGACTTCGCCCTCGCCCTTGTCCCGGCCACGCAAAAAGAAGTCTCCGCATACAGCTACAACCTGATCGACAGCGCGCGCGCATCGGACGTCAAGTTTAACAAGGCCGAAGCAACGGCCGTTTTGCTGACGGGACCGAAGGCATCATCCGTTTTCGGCGAGGCCATTGATCGCACAAGCATCGCCTATGGCGCGCAAGCGGTCGGCTCCATGGAATCGGCGCTTCAGATATGCTCCGCTTATATCAAGGAGCGCCAGCAATTTGGCCAACCCATCGGCAAATTTCAGGCGCTTCAACATATTATGGCCGACATGTTCGTCGCTACGCACCAGGCCCGCTCCGCACTTTATCAGGCGCTGGCGCAGGTCGACGCGCCGGAAAGAGATCGTCAGCGCGCCGTCTCTCTTGCCAAGATCACCATTGGCGAGGCTTCCCAACTTGTTTCAAAACAAGGCATTCAATTGCATGGCGGTTACGGTCTCACCGACGAATATGAAATCAGCCATCACTATCGACGCCTGACGGCCATTGAGAAACTCTATGGCGATATCGACCACCATGTGAGGCGCATTGGCGCCATGACCCAAACGGCTTAAACGTCTGATAAAGGGCCGCCGCCGCTCATTGGGCCAGCCGGGAGTGATGAATGTACGAATACTGCGAGAAGCTCAAAATCGAACGGCGGGACAATGGTGTTCTTGTCATCACACTCGACAATCCGCCGACCAACGCCTTCGAAGGCGCGATGCACGACGAACTTTACATGGTCCTTGAAGATCTCAACCGGGACAAAGAGACAAAGGTCGTTGTCATTACCGGCGCAGGCGACCGGGCGTTCTCCGCAGGCGGCGACATCAACGAAATGAAACGTCTGCTCGGCGAGCCCAAAGACGCCATAAAAGGGTTTGCTGACGCAAAGCGTCTTTTAAATGCGCTGCTGCGCCTCGAACGACCGTTAATCGCGCGCATTAACGGCCACGCTGTGGGCCTTGGCGCCACTGTCGCGCTTTTTGCGGATCTCGCCTATGCGACAGAAAATGCAAAGATCGCCGACCCCCATGTGGCTGTTGGTTATACGGCCGGCGATGGCGGCGCGCTGATTTGGCCGCAATTAATCGGTTTCATGCGCGCCCGGGAATATCTCCTCACTGGCGATCCGATATTGGGAAAAGACGCCGCCGCCATCGGCCTGATCAACAAGGCGGTTCCGCCGGAGGAGCTGGACGCCGTCGTTTACGGCATGGCGGACCGGCTCGCCGCCGGCGCGTCGGTCGCACTAAACTTGACGAAACAGGCGATCAACCTTCCCTTGCGTCGCTATTTCGAGGGCATGATCGACGCGTCGCTGTTCTTTGAAGCGATTTCGGAATTTTCCGACGATCACCGCGAAGCGGTTCACGCCTTTCTTGAAAAGCGCAAACCGAAATTCACGGGCAAGTAGTCGATTCGACTTAACCCCGGGCGCCGGCTTTGGCGTATTTGCCGCCGGCTTCAAACTGACGGAGATATTCAAACAATCCGCGCGGCGTCCGCTTGTTGCCGGGATCGTACCAGGGGAGAAAATTCTTCAAGAGCGGCGCGAAAAAATGTTTCTTCTGAAAAGCTTTGAAATCTTTTTCATCCTGTTCAAACTTTTCTTTGTCGGCCTCGCTCATGGTCTCTTTGTCAATCTCAATCATGTAATTGTATAATTTCGCAGCAAATCCGCGCAGATGCACCATCGCGAAGATAAAGCCATACAATCTGTAAAAATAACCGTTTACTATTCCGTTCCAAATGCCGCGGCCAAAGAGGGCATGGTAAATATCATAGCAAACTTCACGATGCTCAAATTCCTCGGCCATGTGCCACTTCCACAGCGCCTCGGCATTGGGGTCTGCGCCTTCGAGCATCTCGTCGCTATTCTCAAACCAGACCTGACCCGAAATGGCGCCGAGGGATTCGAAACCATCAGCATAGGCGAGACAGAATTTTAACGACCGGTCTTTCAGGAACCGCTCAAGATCGGCGGCCAGTTCCTGCTCCAATTCCCGGAGCTTTGGATATCCCTGCTCGATCAGCCTGTCGTTGAAGAGGCGATGTTGTTTATAGTGTTGCGACTCTTGACGGATAAATCCCAGAACATCCTCTCGCAACTTCGGGTCATCCGCTGGGATCTTCTCAATCGCCGACTGCAGAAGCCTGATCAACCATGGCTCAACAGGCTGCGGAATAAATGATGACGCATTTCTATCATGTGAGAACGCGAGGTTGCGCGCCCAATGAGCCTTGATCTTTGAATAATCGATGTCGGGATAGCGGACTTTAAGGGTCATGGTTTCGCCTGAGATTCCCTGAGATTGGAGAGCTTTATTGATTAACCCATAGGTTCAGGCAGCATTTTATCAAAAATACCACCCTAAACAGCCCTTTCGCAATCGCGAGAGCGATTATTGCCCAAGTACGCACCAGGCCAGACGCAAGTGGCCATATCATGCACACGATACGCACTTGGCGCCGAGGAGGCGGGTCTTGCCATACTTTGGCGAGCATTGGACATTGTCGATCGTGCCGTCCAGATGACAAATTGAGGTCGAAAACATGCCATCTGAAGCCTTGAAAGGGGTGAAAGTTCTTGATCTGAGCCGGGTGCTTGCAGCGCCATTGGCGACGCAGATGCTTGGCGACCTTGGCGCGGACGTCATCAAGGTGGAGCGTCCGGGCTCAGGAGACGAGGCGCGCGAATACGGCCCGCCATTTCTGAAAGACCGAGAAGGAGTTCCAACCGGCGACGCAGCCTTTTTTCTCAGCGCCAATCGTAACAAGAAGTCGATAACAGTGAACCTGGCGACGCTGGAGGGCCAGGAGATTATTAAGTCACTGGCGAAACGTGCTGACATTGTTGTTGAGAATTTTAAGTCAGGCGCGTTGGCGCGGTTTGGCCTCGATTACGCAAGTCTACGGAACGTCAATCCCCGTTTGGTCTACTGTTCAATTACCGGTTACGGACAGACAGGACCGCTTGCTGAAAAGCCTGGCTACGATGGCGTCTTTCAGGCGATGAGCGGTTTGATGACTGCTACAGGGCATCCGGACGAGGCGCCCGGAGGCGGCCCAATGAAGATCGGAATCTCCATGGTGGATATTCTGACCAGCCATTATGCCGTAGCCGCCATCATGTCAGCCCTGTACCACAGGGACGTTCATGACGGTGAAGGACAGTACATAGACATGGCTCTCCTAGACTGCGGCATTGCAACGCTTTCACACTTCGCCATGAACTATCTGGTTTCCGGCCACGTGCCGCCGCGCCGTGGGAATGGCGGTTTTGGCGGCGTGCCCTCGCAGTCATTTCGGTGCGCCGACAGAGATATTTTCCTGACTGCAGGAAATAATCCTCAATTTTCCCGGCTTTGCGACGCGCTGGAGAGGCCAGAGCTCATGCAAGATCGGCGCTTCTCCACAACAGCCGGGCGCATTGAAAACCGCGACGCGCTCCTTGCGATTCTCAATGAAGAATTTCTGAAACGCGGCGCCAGCGAATGGCTTGAGCGTCTCGACGATTACGATGTGGCCTCGAGCCTCGTTCAAACGCTTCCCGAGGCGCTGTCTCATCCGCAAGCTCAAAATCGCAAAGTTCTCGAAACCGTCGAACATGCGGTCGCCGGACCTATTGAACTCATGCGCAACCCCATTCGGCTTTCTGAAACGCCACTCGGTGAATCATCAGCGCCCCCGGTCGTCGGTCAGCACACAAAAGAAATTCTGAAATCCCTCGACTATACCGAGAGCAAAATTGAAAGCCTGATTGAAAAAGGCATTATCTAACATTATCGGAGTTTCAATGACTGACCACATCCTTACCCAGAAAGACGGCGCAATCGGCCGCATCGTCTTCAACAAGCCTGAGAAGATGAACGCCATCTGCCTTGATATGTGGCAGGGCATGGGTGACGCTATGACCGAATTTGAAAAAGACGACGAGATTCGCGTTGTGGTGTTTTCTGGCGCGGGTGGCAAAGCTTTTGTCGCCGGCGCAGATGTTGGCAAATATTCACAGGAACGCGGCGACAAGAACGCTCAGGAGCACTACGCGGCGACAGGCGAAAAGGCGCTTCAGGCGATCTACACGTCGAAAAAGGTCACCGTTGCCGCCATTGACGGTTATTGCATTGGCGGCGGCGTCTCCGTCGCCTTAGTATGCGATCTGCGCTATTGCTCGGCGCAATCATCCTTCGCTCAGCCCGCGATGAATATTGGCATTGGCTATCGCTATTCCTCTCTGCGCCGAATGGTTGATATTATCGGATATGGCGCGTCGAAGGACATGCTTTTGGGAGGCCTGCGCTTTTCTGCTGAAGAAGCTTATATAAAGGGCATGGTCGGAAAAGTATTACCCAACGACGAATTCGAGCCCTGGATAGAGAAAATAGTGAAAAACATCTCTGTTGGCGCGCCGCTTACCGCTGAGGATATCAAATACACCCTGTGGACCTATGCACAGGACGAATCCAAGCGCGACACGGATCGTTGCGAAGAACTCTTCCAGATCTGCTACGCCTCAGACGATTACAAGGAAGGCGTCGCCGCTTTCGCCGAAAAACGCAAACCAGTTTTTACGGGCAAGTAGTCGATTATGGACCTGGAATTCTCCAATGAGGAGAAGGCGTTTCGTCTAGAGGTGCGGGAGTTTATCGACGCCCGGCTTCCCGCAGAGACGCGCCGCAAGGTGATTGGCGATCGGCCCTTGGCAAAAGCGGAAATCGTTGAATGGCAGCGGATGCTCAACGAGCGGCGTTGGGCGACCCCATCATGGCCAAAAGAATATGGCGGTCCGGGATGGAACGCGGTTGAAAAATACATTTTCCTCGATGAGCTTCATCAAAGCGGCGCGCCAGAACCTTTGTCCTTCAACGTCGCCATGCTCGGGCCCGTCCTAATCAAGTATGGCACCGAAAAACAGAAGCGTCGCTTCCTTCCAAGGCTCGCCAAGCTCGACGACTGGTGGTGCCAGGGCTTCTCCGAACCCGGCGCTGGCTCCGATCTTGCCTCGCTCACAACGCAGGCGCGGCGAGAGGGCGAGCATTACATCGTCAACGGCCAGAAAATCTGGCAGGGCATGGGACATTGGGCGGATTGGGGGTTTTTCCTCGTCCGCACCGACCCGCAGGCGCCAAAAAAACAAGCTGGGATTACCTTCCTCCTCATCGATATGAAGTCGCCTGGCGTGTCTCTGTCGCCAATCTGGACAATCGATGGACGTCATGAAGTAAACTCTGTCTTCCTTGATGATGTGAAAGTGCCGATCGAGAATCGCGTCGGTGAGGAGAATCAGGGGTGGACCTACGCCAAGTATTTGCTGTCGAATGAACGCACCAACATTGCACGCGTAGGATTGACTCGTCGCATTCTTGGCAAGACACGGCGCGCCGCCACAACGAATGGTCTCCTTGAAACGCCACTTTTTAAAGCGAAGCTGGCGCGAATTGAGATTATGCTGGACGCCGTTGAGATGCTGCAACTGCAGATTCTCGCTGGTCAAATGCGCTCGAACGAAGCTGATCCCCGTTCATCGCTTCTCAAACTGAAAAGCGTGGAAGTGCGCCAGGCGGCGTCTGAATTGCTCATGGAAGCATCCGGAAACCAGGGACTGTCCATGACTTCATTTGAGGCCGGGCAACGGCCGCCCGTTGATGAAGGTGACGAAGGATGGTCGGCCAGCGCCGTTTGTTTCAATTCACGCGGCGCATCAATCTATGGTGGATCGAATGAAGTTCAGCGCAATATCGTCGCGCAGACATTGCTCGATCTTGGACGCGGATAATGAAGCCTATTCTCATGGCGATTGCACATAGGCTGTGATGCAATCACAGACTGGACCGGGAGGAAGCGCAATGCGTATCATTGTTGTCACTGGCGCGGCCTCGGGAATTGGAAAAGCCACAGCGGAATATTTGCGGTCCTCCGGCGCCAGGGTGATTGGCGTCGATTTAGAAAACACGGACGTCATCGCAGATTTGAGCACGCCGCAGGGCCGAAAAGAAATGATCGAATCCGTATCTTCGCTTGCGCCCGACGGTATTGACGGCGTGGTCGCAGCCGCCGGCGTGTGTCCACCCGTTTCACCGGATCAAATAATCAGCGTCAATTACTTCGGGGCGATTGCAACGCTCGAAGGGTTCCAACCGCACTTGGCGAATTCACCGGCGCCACGCGCCGTTGCGGTGGTGTCCACAGCGGCGCTTATGGAATGCCGTGACGATTTGGTCGAAGCCTGCCTCTCCGGCGACGAGGAAGCAGCGCGCAAAATTGCGTTAGAATGCGGCGAGACAAGCTACACCGCCAGCAAACGGGCACTTGGGCTGTGGTTGAGGCGTGCAGCAGCTGAAACAAGTTGGGCGGGCGCCGGAATAACCCTGAATGCCGTGGCGCCAGGCACGGTGCGAACGCCGATGACCATCCCTTTACTTGAGACAGAAGAGGGCCGCGAAATTCTTTCAAAGGCGACACCAATCGCTGTGAAGGATTATGGAGAACCGGAAGAACTTGCAGAGATTTTGGCATTCCTTGCGACTACTGAAGGCCGTTACATCATTGGTCAAATTTTGTATGTCGACGGCGGCACAGACGCACTCCTGCGACCAAATCTATTGTGAATTTTGCGTTTCTTCTAAACTGAGAGGTTAGGGTACCAATGGATATTTCGGCAAATGTCCCTTTGGCGCAGCGCCCGGACCACGTTCCCGCAAGTCTTGTGCGCGATTTCAATCTCTACAGCCCGCCCGGCATGATCAACGGCGAGACTGATGACATCCATGCACTTTGGAAGCAAATTCAAGACACCCATCCTGACATATTCTGGACGCCGCGTAATGGCGGCCACTGGGTCGTTACCCGCTATGCCGAAATTGCCGACCTGACGATGAAACCTGAACTATTTTCAAGCACGGAGCCGTTTGTCCCGATTGGGATCATTCCGCATGTGGGTCCCAGCCAGCTCGATGCGCCAGAACATCCCCCCTTTCGGAAACTCGTCGCGCAGGCGTTTACATTGGAAAATTTGGAGAAGGCGGAAATTCGCGCGCGCAAAGCCGCCATCACTATTATTGAGGAACTCAAGCCAAGAGGACGTTGCGATTTCATGCACGAATTCGCTGGCGTCATGCCGATTGTGACGTTTCTCAATCTCCTTGGCATGCCGGAAAGCGAGCAACCCTATCTGCATAATCTCGCAGAACGGATGACGCCGGGCCATCCCGAAATGGTGGCCGCGCATGCGGAGGCGACGGCGTATATTGAAGCCCTCATCGAGGACCGGATTGAAAATCCTTCCAACGATTTTGTTTCTCTGCTGGTAAGAGCGCAGGTCATGGACCGCGATCTTACGGAAATTGAACGCCTAAACATCGTGCGGCTTGTTGTCACTGGCGGGCTCGACACGGTGATTAACATGTCGAGCTTCGCCACAACCTATTTCGCTCGCAATCCGGAAAAGCAGCGGGAAGTCAAAGATAATCCCGATTTGTGTGACCGGGTTGTTGAGGAGATCACCCGCCGATTTGGCACAAGCAATCTGGCGCGGGTAGCGCGTAAAGATATGGATTTCGCCGGCGCTAAACTGCAGCGGGGAGATCAGGTTCTGGGCATATTTCCCCTTTCAGGACTCGATGAGCGCGTTCACGAAGATCCCATGGGCTTCAATCTTCACCGCACTAGAGGCCGTCACATGAATTTCGGCAGCGGGCCTCATTTATGTCTCGGCATGCGGCTCGCCAAACGGGAGCTCAAAATCTTCGTCGAAGAATGGATGGGAAAGATGCCCGAGTTTCGTATCGCGGAGGGTACGGCGCCCAGCATGTCTACCGGCATCATAAACTATATGCGCGATTTACATCTTGAGTGGGACCCGGCATAGCAACAGAGCCGGTGTGACCGTAACGAAAATCAGTTCATAACGCTTGAGTTGGCATAGCGCATCACATGATCATCAGAAGAACCAAGGAGGCCGCGGATCAAGGTCAGCCTCTTGAAGTAATGTCCGACATTGCATTCGTCGGTAACGCCAATACCGCCATGCAATTGCACAGCTTCCTTGCCGACGAACCATCCGCTTTCGCCGATTTGGGCCTTTGCGGCGGAAACACTGCGTTTTCGGATTTCCGCGTCCTCTTGCGTCAGCGCGGCGAGACCGCGACAAAGCATGGCGCGCGACACCTCAAGCTCCACCAGCATATCGGCCATACGGTGCCGGAGCGCCTGAAACGTATTTAAAGTTTCACCGAATTGCTTGCGCGTTTTGATATAATCGCGCGTAATCCAGAGAACAGCGTCCATGGCGCCCACCGCCTCCGCGCAAAGGCCAACCGCACCGTAATCAAGGGCGCGCGAAACGCCACTTTCCGCCTTGCCTGCCTCGCCGACAAGCGCGTCCAGGCCCAGCTCGACGCCATCGAGTAAAAGATCGCATACGCGCCTTCCATCGACGGCTTCGTAGTCCAACCGCGTCATTCCAGCCACATCCGCCGGTACCACGAAAAGGCTGAGGCCGCTGTGGTCCCTCGCCGTCACATAAAAAACATCAACCGCCTTGCCACCCAGAACACCGGTCTTGCGCCCGGACAATCTGTAGCCGGTTTTGGTTGTCTCAATGCGCGTCTCACATTCCCCGTCCAATCGGTGACGCGGGCCCTCACCGTGGGCAAGTGCTGCGATTTTCTCGCCGGCTATCATGGATTCAAGTAAAGCGTCGCGTTGATCGCCGCGAGCGATGCGTGCAACGACCTGTGTCGCCATAACGGCGCTGGAGAGAAAAGGCGCCGTTACGAGGCCCTTTGCCAATTCTTCAAGTAAGATCGCATTTTCTATGGGGCCGCCGCCAAAGCCGCCTTCCTCTTCCGACAAACCAGCGCCAAGCCAGCCAAGTTCAGCGAATGACGCCCAATTCGTTGGATCAAAGCCGTGGGCGGACTTCACAATTTCCTGGCGTGTTTCAAAATCATGTTCCCGCTCGCAAAAGCGGCGAACGCTGTCGCGCAAGGCCTCCTGCTCGTCTGTATATGTAAATTCCATAGACCTCAGACCGAAATCAGTTCCGCGCTTTATCCTACAAAACCTCAAACAACGCGGCCGCACCCATGCCACCGCCGATGCACATGGTGACGACCGCCCATTTTCCGCCGCGGCGCTTCGCTTCAATGAGCGCATGTCCCGTCAGGCGGGAGCCTGTCATGCCATACGGATGCCCGACACTGATCGAACCGCCATCAACATTCAGACGATCCATGGGTATGCCCAGTTTCTCCTGACAGTAAACCACCTGCACGGCAAAGGCTTCGTTCAATTCCCAAAGATCGATATCACTTACGCCAAGGCCCGCCCGCGAAAGAAGTTTCGGGATTGCGAAAACCGGACCAATGCCCATTTCGTCGGGCTCGCATCCCGCGACGCTGAAGCCAGCGAAACGGCCCATAGGCGCAAGTCCGCGACGTCCCGCTTCCTTTTCCGACATGAGAACGCAGACGCTCGCCCCGTCGGAAAGCTGGCTGGCATTGCCCGCCGTCACAAACGCATCCTCTCCCGAAACCGGCTTCAGTTTCGCGAGGCCTTCCAACGTCGTTCCGGGCCGATTGCACTCGTCCTTGTCGACGCGGATGGTTTCTTTGCCGGAGACGGAGCCGTCTTTTTCGTACACCAGCCTCGTCGCCTCAACGGGGATGATTTCCTGATCAAACCGGCCGGCATCCTGCGCGGCGGCTGTGCGCTGCTGACTTTGCAGCGAATATTCGTCCTGCCGCTCACGGCTGACACCATAGCGACGGGCGACATTATCCGCGGTGTCGATCATCGACCAATAAAGCGCCGGTTTGTTTTCCTTTATCCAGTCGTTTTCGCGCCGATGCTGATTGGCTGATGTCTGGGCGATTGAAACGCTTTCGACACCGCCCGCTGCGTAGATGCCTCCCTCTCCGCTCATGATTCGCTGCGCGGCCAGGGCAATCGTCTGTAGACCGGAGGAACATTTTCGATCAAGGGACATGCCCGGCACCCTCACCGGCAATCCGGCGCGAAGAGCTGTCTGCCGAGCGATATTGTTTCCCGTCGCGCCCTCCAGAAACGCAGCGCCGAGGAGGACATCCTCGACCTCGCCGCCTTCCAGTTTTGCCCCGTTAAGCGCTGCCCTCAGCACGGGCCCAGCCATATCTGCGCCATGCGTATCGTTGAAGGCCCCCTTGAACGCTTTCCCGATGCCGGTGCGTGCTGTGGAAACAATTACTGCGTGTTGCATTTATCGCCTATCTGGTCTGATCTCATTGTTAAATGCGCCCAAAAATTTTCCGCGCCATGTTCAAGCACTTCACATCCCAGCCTCTCAGCTACACTTGCGTCGCCGCCAAACTCGGATCGCCAGGATATCAACCGCCGAGTAAAATGTTGCAGCCGGTGCTCCTTTGTGAACCCGATGGCGCCATGCGTTTGATGCCCGATTGTTGTGCCCGCGCCTGCCGCCATATTGGCCCGAATTTTCGCAGCCTTTATTTCAAATTCGGCGTCATCCAAACAGATCGCCGCAAGCGCCGCGGCCCGGCCGGCGCTATTTGCTGCAGCGGCTTCTTCGGCAAGTATAGCGAGATTTTGTTGGACAGCCTGAAATTTCGCGATTGGCCTGCCGAATTGCTGACGATCATTCGCGTGTTCAATAGAAAGACCGAGCGTGCGATCAAGAGCGCCGGCGATTTGCGCTGTGCGCAGCAATGCCCCGAAGGAAGAAATACAACCCTTATCTTGAGTGATTTCGGCTGGCGCGGAATCGAATATAAAACTGTCACGCGCCTCCCCTGCGGGATTAAGGCCTTCTTCAACAGTCGCCGCATCGCTTTTTTTCAACCGCATCGTACAGTTGTTAAGTTCTACGATCACTGTTTCCGCGTTACGCCCCCAAGGAATCTGCCGCACCTCACCAGTATAGCAGTTCTTTTCATCTAACTCGCCTGATGCAGATGGCGCGATAACATGCAGACCGTCTTTCGACGACCACGATGACTTATGAGTGGCGTACCTTGCGATTATCGCCTCTCCCAAAGGGGCCGCGATCCCGAAAAATCCAGCCAGGCGCACAACCGTAAAAAAATCTTCCCAATCGCCGCCGAACCCGCCTGCCTCTTCCGGCAAGAGCAATCCGGAAAGCTGCATATGTTCTACTTGCGCCCAGATCTGATCAAAGGACGGCTCGCCGACCACCTCCAGATCAGCAAAAAGGCGCTCACTTGTATCTGCTAGCAATTGTTGGTTCTCGCTCATCGAAGCCCCAGTCCTCTTGCTATGATGCCACGCAAAATCTCGCGCGTGCCGCCACGAAGCGAGAAGGATGGCGAGACTTGCAGCAGCAACGCCAGCGCGCGCGCAAAGTCAGTATCCGACGAAAGATCACAATCCGCTGAGGCCTGTAGCACTCGCGGCAATTCCTGTTCAAACGAATTTCCGAGATCCTTCACGATCGCCGCTTCAAGTGCGGGATCTTCGCCGTCAGCGAGCTTCGCCGCCGTCGACATGGACATCTGTCGCAAGGTCCACAATTCCGCCGTCAGCTTGCCAATGAGGCTTTTGGACTGCGACGATGGCGATTTACTGTTGACGCGGATAAATTCGAGGAGCAGCGCCAGACTCGACAAATACCGTTCAGGCCCAGATCTTTCCAGAGACAGCTCGGCCGTCACTTGCTTCCATCCGTGTCCTTCTTCACCGACACGCATATCGTCCGGCACGATAACATCTTCGAGAAAGACTTCGTTGAAATCGTGGCCGCCAACCAAGTCAATGATCGGCCGGACAGTGACCCCTGGCAAAGACAGATCGATTAGAAATTGCGTCAATCCTTCTTGTCGTTCGGAGCCTTCCACAGTGCGCACAAGGGCAATCATGTAGTGGGCGTTATGAGCGTTCGTGGTCCAGACTTTTTGTCCGTTAATAACCCAGCCATTCTTGTCGCGTTTTCCACGCGTGCGCACTGAAGCCAAATCGGAACCACTACCCGGCTCACTCATCCCAATGCAGGTGAAAAGCTCGGCGCGCGCCATCGCTGGCATAAAGTGTTCGCACTGTTCTTTCGTGCCATAACGCAAAAGCAGCGGACCGCCCTGACGGTCGGCGATCCAGTGCATCCCTACAGGAGCGCCGGCCGCCAATAACTCCTCCAGCACGACATATCGTTCAAGCGGATGCTTTTCGCCGCCGCCATATTTCTTGGGCCAGACCATCCCCACATAACCGGCGCGCGCCAGCGCCTGACTGAAGGCCTTGTCAGGCACGGCCCAGCTATTACACCGATCATCTGCGCGTCCGGGAGGCTGATGCTCGGACAAAAAAGCGCGGATGCTCGCGCGCGTAGCGGCAGCGTCGAATGGGGTCGAAAAGCTCCTGATCGAGAAGGTCTGCATGCATTTTTTCTCGCATTGATCCTGACGACGAGCCAGCGTCATGCGCTGGCGCCAAGGTGCTTATCACCATGACGATATGCTAGGGTCCGGCAACCGCCAAGCATGCTACAGGGGTGTTGAAGCCCGCCCAAGCGCGGTATCGATTAACTGAGGTAATGCGGGAGGTAATCTGATGGGCATCGATTATAATGTGGAAGCCGGTATTGCGACGATAACGATAAATCGTCCGGAAAAGAAGAACTCCATCCTACTGGCGATGCGCACCGAAATTCAGAAAGCTTTCGAACGGGCCCAGGATGATGACGATGTGCGCGTAATCATTTTCACAGGCGCGGGTTCTGACTTCAGCGCCGGCGCAGATGTGACTGAGATGGGCGGTGGCGGAACCCGTGGTTCGCTGATGCGAATGCGTCATATGCACCGTATGTGCCGCGCAATCGCCCAGACAAACAAGCCTGTGATCGCGGCGGTCAAAGGCGTTTGCATCGGCATGTCATGGGCGATGGCGCTTAGTTGCGACATCATTGTAGCTGCTGAAGACACCCGGTTTCAATTTGCTTTCCGTCATATCGGACTAGCGCCTGATGGCGGTGCTGCGTTTTTAATGACACGCTACGTGCCGTTGCAGCGAGCGAAAGAAATTCTATATTCCGGACGGTTCGTCAGCGGGGCGGAAGCGAAGGAACTTGGCCTCGCTCTTTACGCCTTGCCAACAGATGAGGTCATGCCAAAAGCGCTGGAGCTTGCAGAAGGTTTTGCGAAGTCGCCAACGATCGCCATAGGCATGGCGAAGCGCCAATTGGACGCCGCGCCAGCGCAAACCTATGAGCAGGCGCTCGATTTCGAAGCGAATATCCAACCGTTGATGGTAACGACTGAGGATTTCAAGGAAGGCACCACGTCATTCAAAGAAAAGCGTAAGGCCGCCTTCAAGGGAAATTAAATATTTATCAGCAATTTTTTTTGGCTGCGGCAATTCTTAATACGCCGCAGCCATTCTCTAACTGATAGATCGAATTAGCCCGCTAACTGCAACGCCGCATGTGTTGTGCTGCGGATGGCCGGGCTTGCCAGCGGCGTCTGCGCGCTTTTTGGCGCGCTGAGCCGCGCTACAGCGCCTCTAAGAAGCTGCACATAGTTATCACGCTGCTCATCATCTTCGCAGTCTTTCCCGACCAAGAGACCAAGCACGAGCGATTTATCATGATCTGGGTGCGAAATGAGCATAGCAATGAGCCATCGGCCGCGCTCATCCTTCATAAATGCATAGCCCTGAGCGTCGATTTCAATGCATTCTTGCTCAAGCTGATCGAATGCGACGCGCTGGTCTGAGGTGCATTCGGCGTTCAGGCGATGCACTAATCCTCGCATGGAATTATGATCCATGGCGGCCAGAACAGCTTTTCCCATTGCCGACTGGGTCAAAGGCGCACTGCCATAAGCAGAAGCCTCGTCATCATACGCGCCTTCCGGCGACACCATGTGAATATATTGAACATCGAGACCAACGCGATTACCGAGAATAACTGTAGCGTCAGCGTCATCGGCCAAGCGGGTCATCACTGGAAGCAATTGACCTTCGCTGAAAAGCGCCGGCTGAACGCTGGCGCCTAAAACGGCGACGCGAGCCGTCGGCCGGTAAGTCCGCGCCTTGTTGTCTTTTGTGAGATACCCAAGGGTCACCAAACAGGCCAATAACTCTGAGGTGCTTGACTGCGGGTAACCCATTGATCTCGAAATATCCATGACTGTCGCTTCGGTGCGGCCATTCTTGAAGTATTCCAGCACCTCAAGCGCACGCTGAGCGGATTTCACTTTTTTTGGATCTAGCGGTCGTCCCATCGTATCCTCCCGAGGACTTGTTATAACAATATGTTGTCATAACAACTCAGAGGCTGCAATAGGTTTGTGAGCATTTTTCTTTATGCTGCGCCGCACAATTAGAGCAAAATGCTCAAACAGGTCTGGGGCGCGCAATAAAGTCAACCGTGTAGCGATACTGCTCCGGATGATGGCGTACAATGATCATCTCAATTGGGCGACCGGTTAAGTCGTAATAAACACGCGTCACCTTTAAGACCGGCTTGTTCGGCTCAATCCCAAGGTGCTTGGCAAGTTCATCTGCCGCGATGTCAGGTTCGATAAACTGTTCGGCGCGCACAACTTGAACACCGAGTTTCTGCTCGATCATGCGGATCACAGGCAAGCCCTTCCCAATATCGTCTGGCTTGATGTAATCGCCAATTGCGTGAGGCAAAAAGATCTCGAAAAAGCCGACGGCTGCGCCGTCCAAATAGGATAGAAGCTCAACTTTGATGACACTTTCGCCTTCTTCGAGCTGAAGTCCCCTCACGACTTCTGCAGGCGGATCAAATCTCTCGATGGAGAGCACATTCACTGCGAGGGCGCCGGCAGAGGCGAGGAATTCATCTAACGAACCGGACAACCGAACAGATCGCACGCCACGGGCCACGGGCACGACAAATGTTCCGACGCCTCGCCGCTTGGTGATCAATCCGTCAGCGATCAGGGCGTCAAGCGCTTTGCGGACGGTGATCCGGCTAACGCTATAGTGCTCGCAAAGCCGCTCCTCCGTCGGTAACGGCTGACCATTCTCAAACTCTCCTGCACGAATCCGTTCGCGCAGCGCCTGCTCAAGCTGGTAATAAAGCGGCGTCGGACCTGGCGTCAGCGCTTGCTGCCCTGTTCTTGTCATTGGCGCAAAACCCCTGCATTCCATGACATGCTACCCCCTGCGCCGCTGCGCCGCCAGCCGAACCCAAAACCATCGCAATATCGATTTTGCGCCAGCATGGACACCCCTTCCGTTGAAATATTTCCAATTATTCCAGCATACTATTGATCTCTCATGAGCCCACTTCTGCAATATGACGGCGCTCCTCACGGCGAAGCGCCCTTAGGTTTGCTGCTCGCCGCACAGGTTGAGCGCGCGCCAGACGCCACGGCCCTAACCTTTCCGGACGAAACGGTTACGCGCAAGGAGTTGGAGCGCCGTACAAATATGCGAGCACGCCAGCTAATCCGCGCTGGATTAAAGCCAAATGGCATTGTGATGATCGCCTTGCCGAACTGCCGCGAATTTTATGAGGTCACCATTGCGACCTGGAAAGCCGGCGGTACGCCTTTGCACATCTCCGCCAAGCTGAAACCACGAGAATATGACGAGCTGTTTTCTCTGGCGCAGCCCCAACTGGTTGTAGACGCCAAATCGCCTTTGCTCATCAGCCCTGACGATTTCGATGGCTCGCCCGTTGATGCGACTCCGGCGAAGCATTGGAAAATATCAACCAGCGGCGGCAGTACAGGACGACCGAAACTGATCGTCGACGCCAGGCCGGCATTGTGGAGCGCAGAGAAAGAAGCGGTGCGACGCAAACCCGACGCCGTAATCATTAATCCTGGCCCGCTCTATCACAGCGCGCCGTTTGCGATTATGCACACTGCATTGCTTGAAGGCTGCCATGTAATCGAAATGGGCCGCTTCGATGCTGAACGCTACCTTGCACTCTCCGCGCAACACAGCGCGACCTGGGCGTATCTTGTGCCGACGATGATGCAGCGCATCGCCAAACTTCCGCGCGAGATCATTGATCGTAACGATTTATCATCCGTCGAGACCGTCCTGCATATGGCTGCCGTTTGCCCCCCTCATGTGAAGCGGTTCTGGATCGACTGGCTTGGACCTGACAGGATTTGGGAGGTTTATGGCGGAACCGAGCGGATTGGCGCCACCACCATCGGCGGGAGCGAATGGCTCGAGCATCCGGGTTCAGTCGGAAAAGCGCGGGCGGGAATTGAGGCGCGGATATTAAATGAAGCGGGCGATGAAGTCCCACGAGGCGCCATCGGTGAGATGTTCTTCAAGCGAGAGGGAGGAGCGAGTTCAACATTTTCCTATGTAGGGGCCGATGTGCGCCAACGCGGCGACTGGGCGTCTTTCGGCGATATGGGATGGATGGATGAGGACGGTTATCTCTATATCGCCGACCGCCGTACCGATATGATCGTGAGTGGTGGCGTCAATATCTATCCCGCAGAAATCGAAGCTCAGATCGACGCCCTGCCCGGCGTCGTTTCAAGCGTTGTCGTGGGAGCGCCTCACACAGATCTCGGCGAGGTCCCCTGTGCGGTAGTCCATCGCACAGATGACGCAAATGATATCAATGAGCGCGTATTGATCGAATCAATTTCGAACAAATTAGCTGCGGTCAAATTGCCAAAACATGTCATCTTTGTTTCCGAAACCATTCGTTCTGACGCCGGGAAAATAAGACGCATGGAGTGGCGGGAATGGGCCCGCAAAAAACTTGAAGGCGCGGAGACGTAAATAGTGGAGACTGGGCCAATGTTGGATTTTGAAGGCCGGGTTGCGCTGATCACAGGCGCCGGACGCGGCATTGGCCGTCAACATGCCGAGTTTCTGGCAAGTCGGGGAGCAAAAATTATCGTCAACGATTATGGCGGTGACTTGCGCGGTGATGGTGGCGCGAATACTAAGCCTGCCAACGACGTTGTCGAGAGCATCCGGGCTGCCGGCGGCGAGGCAATGGCCGCCTGTAACGACATCGGTGACCACACACAGGTAGCGGAAATGTTTGACGTCGCCGTAGCGCAATTCGGGCGGCTGGACATTCTTATTCACAACGCCAGCGTCTATGCCCAGCTAAACCCGTTTTCCAATGCCAGCGTTCAGGACCTTGAGCGCATCATGCGTGTGAATGTGGTTGGTGGATGGAATGTCGCCCAACATGCATGGCGACACATGACAGACCAAAATTACGGACGCATCGTGATGACGGGATCGGGCGCGGGTTTTTTCGGTCGTCGAAAAGACCATGCCTATAGTACGGCCAAATCAGCCCTCATCGCGCTTACAAAGGTCCTTGCGACAGAAGGCGAAGCCTTCGACATTAAGGCAAACTTGGTCGGACCGATTGCGTGGACTGAAAACTCAGCCAGTCAGGGCATCCCGAAAATCATGGAAAAAGTCGCGCCGCCCATGCGCGTGACAAGCTTGGTATCGTTGCTGGCCCATGAACAATGCCCCGTGAATGGCGAAATGTTTCGCTGCGGCGGCGGATTTGTGTCTCGTGTTTTCATCGCTGAAACCAAAGGCACTACGTTCTCGGCAGAAGAGGCAATGACGCCGGAGACAGTATTAAACCGCTTCAGCGACATCATGAATGTCGACGGGTTCAACATTCCGAGTAACTCCGACAGAGCCGGGGCGCATGTATCAGCCTCAATAGCGGCGGCCAATCCGGATTTTGCACAGGCGCTGGCAGAGGCAAAAGCCAAGCGTAGGCAAAATGCCGAATAAGCAGGCTAGTCGCCTGTAAAATTAGGTTCGCGTTTTTCCAGAAAGGCCGCGACTGCCTCCTTATGATCGGCGGTTTCATGAGCCAATGCCTGGAACGCGGCGGAAAGTTCGAGAATATCGCTAAGCCGCGAATGCTGAGCCTCGCGCAACAAACGCTTGGCGAGACGCAGCGCCTTCGCCGGATTCCCAGCGATGCGTTTCGCCAGAGCCCGCGCTTCCGGCATCACTTGGTCAGCATCAACAACCTTGTTTACAAGGCCAATTTTGAACGCCTCTTCCCCGCTTATGGTGTCACCGGTGAGAATCATTTCCGCGGCGCGGCAGTAACCGATCGCCTGCTGCAAAATCCAGGCGCCCCCGTCACCCGGCGCAATCCCAATTTTTACGAAGCTAGCGGCGAGTTTCGCATCGCGCGAAACAATCCGCATGTCGCACAAGGCAGCCACATCCAGACCAAGGCCAACCGCATGCCCGTTTATCGCGGCAATGGTGGCTATTTCAACTTTCGACAGCGTCTCCGATATCGTTTGAACGCCCCGCCGGTAATTCGCACGGGTGTCGGCGGGCGAAGCCAACGGCCCAATGCCGTTTCGGTCACGCATGCCCTTGAGGTTGCCGCCGGCGGAAAAAGCTTTGCCAGCGCCCGTTACGATTGCGACCCGAATGTCCGGGTCAGCATTTGCATCCTGCAATGCCTCGACAAATTCGACACAGTCGGAAGGCTCCGCTACGGCATTGCGCGTATCGGGACGATTAAACGTAATCGTCGCGATGTGATCATTCTTTTCAACCAGGACGAAAGGATCTGACATCTATAGCTTCCTGCTCATCAATTTGGCGATAACGGGAGTGCACACTACGCCAATCGGCACTGGCGTGATTTGTATCGCGCTGAAACATCGCATTCCTGATTGCATATGGCTATCGGCCGGAGCAAAATTTTTTCTCGATCCACCCTTTCCACGTCCGTCCAGAGCATTACTCTGAGGCGGAATAAACTTTCGGGAATGGAGTTAAGTCGTGTCTGATTTTGCAGATGTCTCCCCGGCCGCGGAATGGGACGGACGAGATATTGCCAGCCTGATGAGCCTTGAGGCGCTGGGGTCTGATAACTTCACCAACCCGGTATCAGTCATGCGCGATGACCGGCATTTATATGGCGGACAGGTTCTGGCCCACGCAGTCGGCGCCGCCATGGGAACAGTCGAAGATCGGACGATTCATTCGTTGCATGCTTATTTTCTGAGGCGCGGCGATGGATGTTCACGGGTCGTTTTCAATGTTGAGCGGACTCGCGATGGCGGCAGCTTTTCAAGCCGTCGGGTAGTCGCCAGCCAAGGCGGCGCACCAATTTTTCACATGAACTGTTCGTTCAAAACGTCGGATTGTGACGACTTCGACCATCAGGCGCCTAATCCTGAAGGTGCGCCAAATCCCGATACCCTCGTCACGCTCGAAGAATATTTGGAAACTACCGGCGACCACATGGCGGCCATGCTACTTGAGCGGCGCGCCCCCTTCTCACACATCGATATACGCATCGTTGATCCGCAATATCTGGGCGGCGCAAGACCGGACGCGAGACGGCAAGTTTGGTTCCGGATACCCTCCGCAAGATCCTGCAACCAACCTCACATACATACGCAGTTGCTTGCCTATTTATCCGACTATTGGCTTGCGGGGGCGGCGCTTGCACCTCACGATTTCATCGACAACAAACGTCGTCCGCTCATGGCGAGCATCGATCATGCCTTGTGGTTTCACCGGCCCGCTCGGGTCGATCAATGGTTGCTATATGACATGGACAGCCCGTCGGCGAGGAATGCAGTGGGCCTCTCGCGTGGCCTGATCTTTACAACCGACGGGTCACTGGCCGCAAGCAGCGCACAGGAAGCGATGCTCAGAACTTCGCGCTAGCACACGCCATGACGCGCCAACTCAGGATTCCTGCTCGCTTTCGCCTTCAACACAAATGTGCAATGAGGCTATTCAAAGCAGCGAACATCACTTGAAAATTAATCTTCTGGGGCGATTTCAACCTTGAGCCCGTCGAGCGCTTCCGTAAATGGAATTTGACAGGAAAGACGGGATTGAGACTTGCGGTGACTTGAGCTGTCGAGGAGATCGTTTTCATCTTCCGACATCTTCGGCAGCCTGTCCACAAAGCTGTCATCGACATAAACATGGCATGTCGCGCAGGAGCAGCATCCGCCGCACATGGCGAGAAGTTCATCGAAACCATTGTCCCGAATGACCTCCATAACCGATAGCCCCGCATCGGCTTCGACTGTCGACTCTTCCCCTTCACGCGTCTTTACACTGATCTTGGGCATCACGATTCCTTTTAGAGCGCTTTCAAGCATTCCACATCCGCGGCTATTATTGCGGAAGGGTGAAAATTGTCACGCCCGAATTCGAGGATAGAGACGAATGTGGGCGACGCCGGTTTTTCACCCCCCAATATACCGTTCCTAGGTCGAGAAGGTGACTTCGTGTGTAGCAGTTGAGCATTATCGGCCATGCGATGCCTGCTTTGATAGGGTTTCCCAGCTGCGCTATATTCCTGCAAATGAACCGAAAGGACGCCATTCCAAGCTCGGCGAAAGCCGCCGATACGGCAGTCCATTTGACCAACCCCGAACGCAAGCGAGGCTCGCAAGGGATGACGACAAATTATACACCCGACGCCAAGACACAGCTGGATATGTATCGTCGCGCCGCCTTGTTGAAGGCGAATGACGAAAAGAGCCGTAAAGTCATCAAGAGCGGCCGTCTTATCATGCCATATTACAGCTACCGCGGTCAGGAGATCATCCCCTCCGCACTCTGCTCAAACCTGAATGACGATGACTACCTGGTCACGATTTACCGTGGCATCCACGACATGCTTGCCAAAGGCATGCCGCTTAAGGATCTTTGGGCTGAAATCGCCGGCCGTGTGGATGGCACCTGCAAGGGCAAGGGCGGCCCAATGCACCTTACCTATCCTAAAAAGGGGATCATGGTGACGACCGGCATCGTCGGCTCATCCATGCCGGTTGCCACCGGCATCGCTTGGGGCGCTCAGATGGACGGCGGCGGCCGGGTATCAGTCGCAACGTTCGGCGATGGCGCATCCAATATCGGCGCCTTCCACGAAAGCCTGAACCTAGCATCGATCTGGAAATTGCCGGTCATTTTCCTCTGCCAGAACAATCTCTACGCGGAACATACGACCTATGAGAAAGGTACTGCTGTAGATCGGATCGCGGATCGCGCCGCCGCCTATCGCATGCCGGGCGTGCGCGTAAACGGAAACGATCCTATCGAAATGTACGCCGCTGCGCGCGAGGCCGTCGAGCGCGCCCGCGCAGGCGAAGGCCCCACCCTCATCGAAGCCATGACCTTCCGTTTTCATGGCCATGTGTTCGGCGACGCTGACGCTTATATGGACAAAGAACAGAAAAAAGCGGCGATGGAAAACGATCCCGTTCCCCAGTTACGCAAGCGATTGATCAATGACGGACTCGCCACGGAAGAGCAGCTTTCCCATATCGAAAAAGAAATCGAAGACGATATCGAAGCGGCGGTCGCATTCGCGCTGAATTCTCCGTTCCCTGAAGTGAGCGAGTTGACAACCGATGTTTACGGTGAAGGAGCAAGGGCATGAGTGACGCCGTGAAAGAGAAGGAGCCGCAGATCACCATTCTCCAGGCCATTAACGCCGCACTTGCCGACGCCATGGAAGAAGACGAAAAAGTCGTTGTCCTTGGAGAGGATGTGGCGGATCCCGAGGAAGGCGGCGTCGTCGGCGTCACTAAAGGACTCTCCACCAGATTTGGCGAAAAGCGGGTCCGATCGACACCGATTTCAGAACAGGCCATCATTGGCGCCGCAATCGGCGCCAGCCTCGTGGGGTATAAACCTGTGGCTGAAATCATGCTGATGAATTTCACCACGGTCGCCATGGATATGATCGTCAACCACGCCGCTAAATTGCGTTTCATGTCTGGCGGCCAGACGAATGTGCCGATCGTCATCAGAACCATGACGGGTACGGGTTTTGGCTCGGGCGGTCAGCATTGCGATTATCTCGAGGCTTGGTTCGCCCACACCGCAGGCATGAAAGTCGTTGCCCCCTCAAATACAGCTGACGCCTATGGGTTGATGCGCGCCGCCATTAAAGACCCCGATCCGGTTCTTTATATCGAAAATCTTCCAAGCTACTGGGCCCCCGGCCCTGTGCCGGAGCCCGGAAGCACTGTGCCGCTTGGAAAAGCGCGGATCACCAAGGATGGATCCGACATCTCGATCATCAGCTATTCCAGAACGCTGAACGAAGCTCTGGGCGCTGTGGAAGCGATGAATAGTCAGGGCGTTTCCGCGGAAATAATAGATCTGCGGACAGTGTCTCCGTGGGACAAGGAAACGGTCATCAAATCCGTCGCCAAGACGGGGCGCTGCCTTATCGTTCATGAGGCGGTCACACAGTTCGGTGTTGGCGCGGAAATAGCCGCGACTGTGTCGAAAGAGTTGTTCGGGTCTTTAAAAAAACCTGTCGAAAGACTCGGCGCGCCTTATGCGCCCGTGCCCTTCTCCAAACCGCTGGAATCGGCCTTTGCGCCAGACGCAAAACGCATTGCCGAAGCGGCAATATCTCTTTGTAAATAGGACGATGATCAATGGCGACTGAAGTGCTTCTTCCCAAACTCGGCTTTTCCATGGATGAGGGCGAGCTGTCTGAATGGCTGGTGTCGGATGGCGGACAGGCCATCGAAGGTGAGCCGCTGTTTACGCTTGAAAGCGACAAGTCAACAAACGAAGTTGAAAGCCCCGCTACAGGCACGCTCAAAATTATCAAGCAGCCGGGAGAAACCTACAAAGTGGGTGAAGTTCTGGCGACGATAGAATAGCCGAGGCGTATCTCGCGCCAGCTGTTGATATAGCCGTATAGGCTTCATTTTTTTCGTAAATTCCGGAGCGTCCGATGAGCGCAGTTCGATATGAAGTTGATGGCAATGTCGCAGTACTAACTGTTGACTACCCGCCGGTGAATGCGTTGAGCGCAGCCGTGCGCACAGGCCTTGGCGAGGGGCTTGAAAAAGCCCGCAATGATGACAGTGTAGAAGCTGTCATCGTTCTCGGCGCCGATAAGACCTTTATCGCCGGCGCCGACATTACCGAGTTTGGCACGGAAAAAAGTGCAGTGAAGCCGGGCCTGCGCGATCTTATCGAAACGCTGGAAACATTTCCGAAGCTGACGGTTGCCGCCATCCACGGAACGGCGCTTGGCGGCGGGCTTGAACTTGCCCTTGGCTGTCATGCGCGTGTGGCTGTTTCCTCGGCGAAGGTCGGCCTGCCGGAAGTTAATCTCGGCATCCTGCCCGGCGCGGGCGGCACGCAGCGTTTGCCGAGACTGACAGGCGTCGAAACAGGGATCGATCTGATCACCAGCGGCAAACATATTCCCGCCGCGAAAGCTCTCGAGCTTGGCGTTGTCGATGCGGTTGTGGATGACGTTCGTGCTGGCGGCGTGGCATTTGCCCAGAAATCACTCGCGGAAGGCACCCAGTTCACCGCAGTAATCGAACGAAACGACAAGATCAGCGGCGTCGAGCCGAAGGTTTTTGAAGAGGCGCGCAAGCGAATTGGAGCCAAGGCGCGCGGGAAGATCGCCCCGATGGTCATCATCGATTGTATCGAGGCCGCGACAAAAATGGACTCAGTAGCGGGGCTGAAATACGAACAGGAAAAGTTTCAGGAGCTTTTCGCCAGCGATCAGCGCGGCGCTTTGATGCACTATTTCTTCGCCGAGCGCGAAGCGCGGAAAGTCCCTGACCTCCCCGCCGACACGAAGGTGCGCCCGATAAATTCTGCTGCAGTTATTGGCTCTGGCACCATGGGCGGCGGCATCGCCATGGTGTTCGCCAATGCCGGCATTCAGGTAAAACTTGTGGATATCAGTTCGGAAGCGCTTGAAAAGGGCATGGAAACGGTCCGCAAGAATTACGAAATTTCCGTCGGACGCGGCTCTATGCCCAAAGCGAAAATGGATGCGGCGCTGAAATTGATCGAAACAACGACGGACTACGCCGATCTTGCCAACACGGATATTGTTATTGAAGCTGTCTTTGAAAAGATGGATCTCAAAAAAGAGATTTTCTCCAAGCTAGATTCTGTCATGAAAGACGGCGCCATTCTCGCCACCAACACTTCTTCGTTGGATATTGACGAAATCGCATCCGCAACGAAGCGGCCGGAAGATGTTATCGGCGTCCACTTCTTCTCTCCTGCCAATGTCATGAAGCTTCAGGAGAATATCCGCGGGGCCAAATCCTCGCCGTCGACAATCAAGACCGTGATGGATATCGGCAAGAAGCTAGGCAAGAATGTCGTCCTCGCAGGCAATTGCGACGGCTTTATTGGCAACCGGATTTTGCAATATTACACGGGCGAAGCGGAATTTCTTCTTGAGCAAGGCGCAACGCCAGAGCAGGTTGACAGGGTCGCCATGAAATTCGGCATGCCCATGGGGCCGATTTCCATGCGCGACATGTCCGGACTGGATGTGGGTGTGCTTGTGCGCAAGGCGCGTTGGAACTCCCTGCCGGAGGGCGAGCGCATGTCGCCTATTGTTGAGCGGCTTGCGGAGCGCGGGCGGATCGGCATGAAAGTTGGCAAAGGCTTCTACCGCTACGAAGGCCGCGACAAATTCCCGGACCCGGAGACCACAGAGATCATTGAAGGCGTTGCAAAGGAGTATGGTGTTAAGCGCCGCGAATTCACTGACGAAGAGATTGAGCTTCGCTTGTTCGCGCCGATGGTGAACGAAGGCGCCAAAGAACTTGAAGACGGGACAGCGATCCGCGCCAGCGACATCGATGTCGCTTGGGTCAATGGCTATGGGTTCCCTGCCCACAAGGGTGGCCCCATGTATTGGGGCGAGCGGGTCGGCCTGAAAAAGATCCATGAAATGGCGGTGGAAGCGGAAAAACGTAATGGGCCACGTTGGGCGCCAAGCAAGTTGCTGGGGCGCCTGGCAAAAGAAGGCAAAGGCTGGAAAGACGCCTGAGTATCGCGTCAATCAAAATTATTATCATCACGATCGCGATTGGCGGCCCTGTTTCCTACCGGGCCGTTTCTTTGTCATAGTACGCCCATGCTTGGCCTGAACACGGTCAATCCGAAAATGGCTTCCTCCACAAGCGAGTGTCACGTCATTGGCGCTTGCTCGCTTCTGTTTGAGCTTGGGCGTCAGTTAAATAATGGAGCAGACAATGCGCGCAGCGGTTTTTAAAGAGGGCGGTAAACCCTGGGTCATTGAGGATCGGCCTGATCCAAAACCGGGCGCAGGCGAAGCAGTCATCAAGGTCGGACGGTGCGGCATCTGCGGCACCGATTTGAATATGACATCCGGCGCAGGATATGATTTCCCGTGCGATTCCGTTCTCGGTCATGAATTTGCGGGTGAAGTCGTTGAAGTGGGAAGCGGCGTCACCAAACTGAAGACCGGCGATCACGTCACCGCAATGCCGGCGACAGGATGCGGTGAATGTGATCTCTGCCGAGAGGGCATGGATGTCATGTGCGCGCAGATGCGCCCTTATGACGGCGGTTATGGACAATACCTCAAAATCGCCGAACGCACGAGTTTCAAACTCCCATCGGGACTTTCCATGAATGACGGCGCCCTGGTGGAGCCGCTGGCCGTGGGACGTCATGGCGTTCGCCTCGCCAATATTCCGGAAGACGCACGCGTTCTCATTCTCGGCGCCGGCTCCGTCGGGCTTGCAGCCGTCTACGCCGCGCGCCTCTCCCCGGCTGGAAAAATCGTCGCCGCATCCCGCTCAAGCCGACGCGAAGACTTGTCGCTTAAAATGGGCGCTGACGCTTTTGTCCAGACCGGTGAAGGCGAATCGGAACGAATCAACGAAGCTTTGGGCGGACCGCCGGATTATGTTTTTGAAACCGCCGGCGCGGTGGGGTTGCTTGGGCAATCCATCAACCTTGTGAAACCAAACGGCCATGTGATCTCGCTTGGCTTCTGCATGGCGCCTGATCCCGTCGTGCCCGGTATAGCCACCTTTAAACAGGTGAAATTGATCTTCTCCATGGCGTGGACGCCGGACGATTTCCAAAAATCCATAGATGCGCTTGATGCGGGTCATGTAGAGCCGCGTTCAATGGTGACGAATAATATCGGGCTGAGCGAACTGCCCGAGATGATACAGACACTAAGGGGTTCGCATCAGGAAACCAAAGTGCATGTAAACCCTTGGGGCTAGCATGTGACGCCACGGTGCACGCAGCAAAGACGCAAAAGGATATGCCGATGTCAACTCCTGAGCTTACACCAGACCTGATCGTCTTTATCAAAGAAGCCAAAGACCGCCAGGAAATCCGCGAATGCATGCTACGATACACGCGCGGCGTTGACCGCCACGATATGGAGCTGATGCGGTCAGCCTATCATCCGGACGCTTTTGATGAGCACGGTGTCGCAGAAGGAGACCCGGTAACCTTCTGCGATTGGGCGATCGGCTGGCATGGCGAAAACCAGACACGTCACCAGCACATCATCACCAATCACAATGTTGAACTTGATGGCGATACCGCCCATGGCGAGACCTATTATGTCTTCTGGGGCGAAAACCGTGATGGCCCACCGACGCTGGCCTTTGGCCGCTATGTAGACCGCTATGAAAAGCGTGACGGCAAATGGGCGATCGCCCATAGGGTGTGCGTCAATGAAATCTCCGGCGCTTTCACTGAGATTGACATCCCGCCGGAATGGAAAGCCATGATGGAAGCGTCGGGACCAAATGCCCGCGACAAGTCAGACGTCTCATACGTAAGGCCACTGACAAAAAATCGCTGATCGCTGCGCCAAAAAAACGCAAGGGCCGTGACTCACAAAACGCCCTGTCGCTTCGCCGCTGCAGCGACAGCCGTGAACTCATCATAGACGGTCATGGGTTCGTGATAGACCGCGCCGTTGGAAATCCGGTCAAAATTCGCCGCGATATCTTCAGGCGATGGCGGTGTCGAGCCCATGGGCGCCACCCAACCTTCGGCCGCACAGATGCGCACGCGCGCATAGCGGCCGCTATTTGACGAATAAAGGCCATGAGTCGCGGTGCATGCCTCGCTCACGAGATAAAGAACCAGCGGCGTATTGAACGGCACAGTTACCCGGTCAGTTGATGCGGCATAATCCGCTTCTGACATCGATTTGACGAACTCCGGAATTTCCATGAATCCCTCCGTCATCTGATTAGCAAGGCGTGACTGCGCCGTCGGCATCAGGAGGTTGGAGGTAATACCGTAGGCTGACCCCTCAATGGCAACGATATGGCTCAACCCCATGAGCCCGCCTTTGGCGGCGGCATAATTCGCCTGCCATGCATGCCCGAACATGGCGGAAGCCGATCCCGTGAAAATGAACCGGCCATAATTGTTTTTGCGCATCGCATGAAACGCCGGCTGAGAAACGTAAAACGCGCCTTTCAAATGAACGCCAAGGATGGCATCGAGCTCTTCGTCGGTTATGTCTTCAAAACGATTGTTGCGCAGGAATCCTGCATTATTAATGCAGATATCGACCGTGCCGAAAGCCTCGAGCGCATCCTGAACGACTTTGCCGCCGCCCTCTCGCGTGGCAATGCTGTCATAATTGGCGATCGCCTCGCCGCCGCTATCCCGGATTTCCTCGACAACAAGATCGGCAGCCGATCTAGAGGCGCCTATGCCCGCGCCGCTGCCGCCGAGATCGTTCACCACGACTTTGGCGCCACGTTTCGCCAGTTCCAGCGCGTAATCTTTACCCAAACCGTTGCCCGCACCGGTGATGATCGCGACACGGCCGTCGAAGCGAATAGTATCCGTCATGTCATTGTTTCCTGGACAGCGTCGCCGGCCCACATCGAACGTGGCATTGAGATGCGCTCAAATCTTGCCATGCTACAGAGGCGTTTGCGCCACGCATATGCGATATCTGAAGTCGGTAGTGTCTCAGTTTGAATTTTCCTCGGGCTGAGCCCGCTTCTTGTAGGTCTTGGGCCGTCCCGGCTTCGGGGCGGCTTTGTCGATCAGCTTCACAATATCTTCCATTTCCAGCAGTTCGTCAGTGACGCCAGCCGCCATGGCTGGAGTCATCTTAAGCGACTTATGGATGCGGACGAAATTGTAATAGACCGTGTAAAGCGAAATCATGTGGACGTGGTTTTCGAACTTCTTGGAAAAGGCGTTCGTCAGACGGGTGAAGCGGCGATTGTGCATCCGCAGGGAAAGGTTTGAGCGCTCAACGTAAGAGGTCGAAATATCCTTCTTTACCGGCTCGCCTTCGATCACGTCCTTACGGGTGCCGCAGCATTCGCCGGGGCTATAACGGCGCTCTTGCTTCGTCCCTTGGGGTTCGCCGTAAATCTTGACCAGCATGGCGTAATCAACATCGCCGCCGAAAGCGCCTTCCACGGCCTCTAAATAGGCTTTGTGGCCGTCTGTCGTTAACTGGACGCGATTGGCGAGACGGCCAGCAAGGTCCGTCATAAAGGCGCTGGCGTACTCAGCGTCGCGCCCGCCAGCGAGATAGGAAACGATCATTTTGCTGTCGGCATCGAGCGCCGTCCAAGTCCAAACGTCGCCCGCTTCCTCCGGCGCCGCTTTGGCCTTCGCCACGTTCTTTTGCTTGGCATAGCAGAATGACCAGACCTCATCGGCCTGAATGCGTTCCGCCTTCACGTTGCGCACGGCGGCGTCATGGAATGCGGCGCAGGCGTTGCCAGCGTCCACCAGCATCTTAGAAACGGTGTTGATGGAAACGCCCGTGATGCGGGAAATCGACCGCATCGAGGAGCCCTCGCAAAGCATCGAAAGGATTTGAACGCGCTTATCCAAGGGCAATTTGTTCATGCTCTTAATATATGAACTATTTTGCTTACCGTCAAGCATATGCTTCATGAAAATCTCTTGTTGATGTAAAAGACTTCATGCTATATACAAAAAACGACGTCAAAAGAAAATCGTGCAGGATCACTCGAAAATGCCCATGGACAAAGACAGCCTTCTCGAAGCAATCATCGCCAACGTGCCCAAACCCTTTCTGAATGGCCTGAATAAGCGCATTCAGGCGGCTTACCTGTCTGAGTATTATAGGATTAAAGATGACCCTTCGACGCTCGACGATCAGAAAGGCGCTCGGTTGCTGGATGATCGGTATTACAGAATTGAAACAGAGCTTCACGATGCGGCGACAGAGGCGGGTTTGCCCGTGACCGTGCGCCCGGTGGCACAGAACTCGTGGACTTTCGTATACGTTAAATCGAACGGCGTCGGCTTCACCCAGTCTTACGTCCCAAGGCAGGGTGACTTTCCCCCAAATGAGGCAAAGTTCCGCCAGCAATTAGCGGCGGAAGGTGCGCCGCCGCGGCTTGATTTAGGTGATGATGATATTCGAGTTTTTCAGCCTTGCGATTTCTACGCTCTCATCGCGCACAATCCGTTGGGTAAAGAGTTTTCGGAGGATAAACAGCGCCTCGGCGGACTGCAGTTATGCGTCCCAGACAGCGCTATGGAAAGCTGGCTTCTTCAAATGAGCATTGTCGAGATTGTCAGCATGTATCCTGCCGACACTAAGGAAACGCTTGCAAAACCAGAGCCAATCATGAAAAGCGTTCTCAAAAAGAAACGTGGCGAGGGATAATGAGTTTAGCAGTTGGCTTCGTTGGAGGTCGGCTTTCGGAAGCTAGAAAGGCGCGCGCAGTCACAGCTTCGGATTTGGCCGCAATGGTCGGCGTTAGTGTGGCCTCCGTTTCCAAATATGAAAATGAAAGACAGGTGCCGCGACAAGAAACGGTTACCGTCATTTCAAACAAACTTTCGCTGCCGCGAGAATACTTCTTCCGGCCGATCATCGACGACGATGTGAGGCCGGTGTTTTGGCGATCGCAGCTTTCTGCGCCCGCGTATGCTTTAGATCGGGCAAATGTGCGTCTTAACTGGTTCAAAGAACTGGTCGATTTCCTTGCGGAGCATTTTGACTATCCGTCATTGGACTTGCCGGATGTAAGATTGCCCAAAGACGTCAAAGATATTGGCGCGGACGATATTGAAACGCTAGCTAATGAAGTTCGTAGCTATTGGGGTGTTCGCCCCGGTCCACTGCCAAACGTTATCGAAAGGCTCGAAAGGTCTGGCGTATTGGTATCACGCATACATGTGAACGTTGATAAAGTTGACGCATTCTCTCAGTGGTCGGATAAATTTGGCATACCGATGATCATGCTGTCTCGCGATAAAGCAAGCGCAGTTAGGCAGCGGTTTGACGCTTTGCACGAGCTTTTTCATGTTTTAGCACATAGGCATGTTGCGCCAGATCGGTTGGCCAACCGTCAGATGTATAAATTGATGGAAGATCAGGCGAACGCGTTCGCTTCTTTTATGCTTTTACCTGAGCGCGAGTTCATGGATGAACTTTACGCACCGACTTTAGACGGGATGCTTAGCCTAAAAGAGAATTGGGGTGTTTCGGTCGCCGCCATGATTGTTAGATGTAAAAGCCTTGACTTGTTGGATGACGATTCATCAAAGCGGATGTGGATGAACTACACCCGTAGGGGATGGCGCAAGGGCGAGCCTTTTGATTCAACGATGAAAGCGGAGACACCGCATTTAATTAGGCGCAGCGTCGAAATGCTGATTGAGAAGGAAGTGCTTTCCGCAGCGGACTTTATAAAAGCTCTACCGTTTCCAGTGGGTGAGTTGGAAGAGTTAGCAGATTTGGAACCGGGCCAGCTTGGCGGCAGGCGAGAGGCACCAGAGCCTGTTCTCAAAACGCACATGCAGCGGTCTGGCAATGTCGTTCCGTTGTTTGGGGGCGACAAGAATTAGTCGCTTTTTTCCCAGCGCTTTGCTGCAGCCTTCTTCGCGATCTCTTTGCGTTTTTTTGCGGTCAAGCTTTCCGCTCTCGCCTTCCCGCCCTTCCGGCCCATAGCCTGAGCGGCGGGGTCTTTACCGTCCTTGCCGTCGAACTCTTCTTCCTCTTCGCCGGTGGCGATCTTCATGACCTTCACGGCGTTGGAAACAACGTCGGCGGGGCGCTTCTGTCCTTTAGGGCCTTTAGGCATCTGATCTAACTGTAGTTGTAATTCTGAGTTTGCTGTTCTCAAGAACATCTCTTGAAAAATTGTATTTCTCGGCGAGCGCGGTGATCATGTCCGCCAAAACGCCAGAATCGAAATCATTCCCCTTGGGGTCTAGGGGTACATTGGTTTTAAGGACTAAAACCCGTTGGGGCGTATCTCCGGCAGAATCGGCCTCAAACTCAAACCAATGGTCCACCAAGTTTGGATGCAAAGCCATTTTCGCTCCTATTGCTTACCGCTAAGCATATAGGAAGCCGAAGCCAAGATCAAAAGGGAGGCGAGGATGCAGAAATATGGGGTCTTAGCGGTGGCGGCGGTGGTCATGCTTTCGGGGTGTGGCGGAGAGGAACAGGCGACCACCGATGAGGTCCATCGTCTCGCAGCGGGCCTGATAAACGAGATTGAGCAACTAAAAGATCAGGCTCGCGACGCCGAGGAGACAATCGAAGAACTAGAACGGCGGATCGACTTGTTGGAAAGCAATTTGGGCTATGTGGAGGAGAAGGCCTCCGATATTGAGAGCCGGGTCAGCATCATCGAAATTTCGCGGCCCGATTAATTTCAAACTGAGACACTACCCTGAAGTCACTTTGGCGCGCTGTTATTTTTTAGCGCGTTGACTGAGGCCGTCCTTCGCATTAGCGCCAAGCGTGACTGCCGGAAGCATATCGCCGCCGGCGGGATTTGTGGACACTTCCAGATTAGACATGCCGAACCTGTCTCCCAGGCGCGCACGGCCAATACATTCGATGGCGCTATAGCCGCGAACGTGCATCAGTATGGCATCGCTCCGATCACAGGACAGCTCCATGATCTCGTCATTGTCCAGCTTCAAATGTGAATAGCCCGACATTGGACTCACCCCATCATCCTCTGTGGTCGCCAATATGTTATGATCGGTGACAGCATACGCCTCCCCGTCACGAAGCACATAGCCAAATCTAATGTGCTGGCCAGTTTCGGTGACTGCTGATAGCTGGTGGATGGAAAGGTCCGGACCAAAAACGCAAGGCCACCAGCGCGTGCTGCGCAACGTGTTCCAGCTTCGTGATCCCCAAGACCGATCACGATAACCAAGCGCATTAATTCTGAAAGTCTGGTCGCCGATCCGGATATCGCCGGTCATCTCACCTGCAACTTCGAAGTGATGTCCCATACCTTCTGGCGCGGAGCCGCCACTGACGAGGGCCATATAGTCATAACGAGGATGAAAATCTTGGAACCGCAACTTGGCTTCCAAATCCGGAAAGCACGCATCTATCGCCAGTGTGTCCAGGTCGACGCGAAGCGCGTCGCCCCACCCCATATGTGTGTCGCCGCGATCCGGTTTCCGCATGGCCTCGCCCGTCACATTCGAGCGAAAGCGGGCTCCTTCTGCCGTGAAAACACCGAAACAGGAATTCAAGGCCTCTACGACGGGCTCTTGCCCCAACCGCCAGAAACCGCCAACGCCCAGTTCAAGATCGTGCCAGACGAAGAGTGCACTCTCCTGCCAGGATTTATCCTCTCCTGGAGGATGCGGGCAATCATCTTTGCTTTCAAAATAGGGCGGTTTCAATTTTCCTGCTCCCGATCTATTTATTTCATCATAGCGGAAAATTTGGGAAGACAAAGATGTCGGTCGGCGCGAACAAAAGTCTCGAATTCATCCGCACGCGTCTTGAACCACTGCTGACCGCACACTATGCGCTTGCCGAAAAAGTGGTAATCAGGCGCGCCGCAGCGCCCGAGGAAGGCTCATCCAGCGAGACTTACCTGCTTGACATCGCAATTTCTCGCAACGGCGACACAAGAGCTGAAAAACTTGTCCTGCGCATACAAGCAAGCGATTTTCAGGTCTATCAAGACGCTTCCGTGGACCGGCAATATGCTGTTTTGGAGGCGCTGTCACGATGCAGTGACGCGCCTACCCCCAATGTTGTTTTGCTGGAAACGAATGACCAGACCCTTGGTGCTCCCTTTTTTCTTATGGAATGCATAGACGGGCGCGCGCCTCCCAACGCCTATCACAGCGAGGGCGTGCTTTCGGAGGCCACGTCGGCAGATCGTGAATCGATGTGGCTCAGCGCTATCGAGAAGCTGGCGCGACTACACAAGACACCGGCGACGGAATTGCCGTTTCTTGACCGGCCGTCGCTTGGACCCACAGGCCTCGATCAGGAAATCGCCGCATGGGACGAGTACCTCATCTGGTCAGGAATACCGACCCACCCGCATATCGAGCGCACCCGCAAATGGCTAGATGATCACATGCCGGAGAAAAAGCCCACGAGCCTCGCCTGGGGCGACGCCAGACTCAGCAATGTCATGTTTCGCGATAATCGATGCCGAGCATTTCTGGACTGGGAAACAGTCTCACTGGGCGGCGCTGAAACCGATCTCGGATGGTGGCTATATTACGATCACAGCGTCGCGGAAGGCGCAGGCATTCCGCGCCTTGACGGGCTTGGCGGACGCAAAGAAACCATTGCCGCGTGGGAGCATTTCTCAGGACGCAAGGCAGAGGCAATGGAGTGGCATGAAGTCTTTGCGACCTGGCGCTTCGCCCTGATCAGTGAGCGCGCTATCATGTTGACGGAAGCGGCGGGAGGAAAACTGCCAATCGGTCCAGGCGATCATAACCCTGCTGTATGCAGACTAGGCGAACTCATTGCATGAGCTTCGAGCGCCCGGCTTAGGCGCGCCACACCAGTGGCAGATATTCGAAGCTTCCATTGACGCCTGTGCGAATGCGCGGCATGTCAGCCGGATCGACTTCAAAATCCGGAATCCGGCTCAACCATTCCTCCAACAAGATTTTGATTTCCACGCGTGCAAGCATTGAGCCCGGGCAGACGTGAGGCCCAGCGCCAAAAGTCGTTTTAGCATTTGACTTTCGCGCATAATCAACCGTCATCGGGTCCGGATAATCCTCAGTATCAAGGGCGCCGAACGGTGTCGATAACATGACTTTGTCTCCCTTGCGCATCCCTACGCCGTGAAACTCAATATCTCGCTTTACGGTGCGAGCTGGATTGGTCAATGCAAAGCGGCGTAGAAACTCTTCTGTCGCTCCGGGAATTAACGACGGATCGTCGATAAGCTGCTTGCGATGATCCGGCGAACTCGCCAGGAAATTCATCAGGTGTCCCATCATGGAGGCAACGGTGTCCAGCCCCCCGATCAACAAGAGGGTGGTCACGCCGACCGCTTCATGCATTTCAATCGGTCTGCCTTCAATTTCCGAGGTCGCGATTTTACTGATCAGATCATCCCCGGGGTTCCTCATTCGTTCTGCAATGAGCTCGCCTGCGTATTTCGTTATCTGCAAGGCCGCTTCATTTTTCGACATTTTTTCATCAGCGACCATCGCGCCCGCGAGCGGCAGCAGAGTCAATCGGTCCTCTTCAGGAACGTCAACCATTTTCATGAAGATCTTTATCGGCAGGTGCTGCGCGAATTCCGTAACGAATTCGCACGCTCCCTTCGGCTTGAAGGCTTCGATCAACTCGATAGCCAGGGCGCGGCCTACTTTCTCTTGTTCCTTCAGCGCAGGCGCAATGAAGGCCGGCGAAAATAGCTTCCGATAAACCTGTTGCATTGGCGGATCTGACTCGATCGGCACAAACTTCGGCCGACCAGGCGGTTGAATGCCATCGACCGCCGCTCCCTCTTCGGAAGTGAAACGATCATAATCCGCAAATGCCTCTTGCAAGTATTTTCTTTTGGTGATGATCCAATGGCCGCCATTATAGGGCGACCAGAAAATATCAGGGGCCCCGTCCGCCATTTCACGATAAAACGCTTCGTGATATGACTTCTCGCCTTTCATGGGTCGATATGCATCAAACTCGAGCACAAGATTCGCTGGAACATGAGAGGGAACTGGAGCCTGCTCGCTATCCACCGCTGACGACATATAGCCTCCGCCTCCAAACTTGAACGCACCTTTTATCACCAAAAGCCTGCGGCGCAGATCATGAGTGCGATCACTTATTTGGCGGCTAGACACTCTCGCCGCCGGTAGCCGAAAGTCTGGCAAAAGGATCGTTAAATGAAAGATTATGATCAGTTGCTAAAGCTTGATGACAAGGTCGCGCTGGTTACGGGCGGAGCCCGCGGCATTGGACTGGCGGCCAGCAAGCTTTTCTCAAAGGCAGGCGCCAAAATTGCTCTCTGCGATATCAACGGCGACTCAGTCCGCACGGCTGCGAAATCAATTGACGCCGCACGCGCCTATGATTGCGATATTTCCGATGAACGCGCCGTTGAAAAGCTCGTTCAACATGTCATGGACGACTTTGGAAAGCTCGACATCCTCGTTCATGTGGCCGCAATCTTTCCGAAGCACGCTTTTTTATCCATGACAGCGAAAGAATGGGATGAGATGCAAGCCGTGAATGTGCGTGGCACATTCCTTGTCATGCGCGAAGCCATCAAAGCGATGAAAGCCGGCGGCGATGGCGGCGCCATCGTCAACGTTTCATCAGCCAGCGGCGAACGTGCGCTCGTGCATCACAATTCGGCCTATGGCGCATCAAAAGCGGCTGTAACCAATCTCACCCGGTCTGTGGCGATCGAAGTTGCCGGCGACGGCATTCGCGTCAACGCTATTCTGCCAGGCGGCGTCGCCACCGAAGGCGCAAAAGCGGCGACAGAACAGATGAGGGCGGAGGGTCTCGCCATGGGCGGGCCCATAACGACGCCAGGCCGTATTCCTTTGGGGCGTATTGCAGATCCATCCGAAATCGCCAGCGCATGCCTGTTCATGGCGTCTCCTGCCGCTTCCTACATCACCGGTCAGGCGCTCGCCGTCGACGGCGGTTTCCTGGTCAGCTGAAGCGGTTACACCACTCAGTCACTGTTAAAAAGTAACAAGCAGCAAAGAAGCAAGTATGACTATCCTCTCCCAAGCGCCGAACCTTTCAAACCGCACAGTTCTGATCACAGGCGCCTCTTCCGGTCTCGGCGCCCATTTCGCTAAAGCCGCCGCGAAAACCGGCGCCAAAGTCGCGCTGGCGGCGCGCCGCGCCGATCGTCTAGAATCTCTGGCGAAAGAAATCGAAGACGGCGGCGGGCATGTGGCGGCGATTGAAATGGACGTTGCAAACGAGCAGTCAGTCGTGGACGGTTTTGACGCCGCAGAAAAGGCGCTCGGTCCCGTTGCTTCGGTCATCGCTAATGCCGGTATGAACGTTCCGAGTTCGGCCCTTGGCATTTCCCTCGATGATTTCCGCAAGGTGGTAGATGTCAATCTCGTGGGCGTTTTCGCTACTGCCCGAGAAGCCGCAAAACGCATGATCGCAAACGGTTCGCGCGAAAGCGGCGACGGACGCATCTTGCTGATCGGCTCTGTCGGCTCTCATCGCGTTCTTGACAAGCTTGTCGCCTATAACACCACGAAGGCAGCGGTTCTGATGATGGGAAAGGCCTTGGCCAAGGAATGGGCATCCAAAGGGATTAATGTGAATGTCATCTGTCCCGGCTGGATCGAAACCGAGCTGAATAGTGAATGGCTGGCGACAGAACCCGGGCAGGCGCTTATCGGCAGCTTTCCCCGCAAACGCGTCATGCAGCCTGCCGATCTTGAATACATGACGCTTTTCCTTCTTTCCGACGCATCGGCAAAGATTACCGGGGGAGGCTTTGAGCTCGATGACGCACAATCTCTCTAACATGAAGATCAGCGATTCCTGATGCGAGATTCGCAATGACAAGCACTCAAAGCGAACGCGGCGGCGCCATCGCGGCGGCGGTGGAAGCATTTGTTCGCGCTGAAGTCGCTCCCTACGAATTCGACCCGCGTTGTGGTTCGCATGGGCCGAGCGGCGATCTGGTGACCGAACTGCGGGAAAAGGCGCGAGAAGCCGGTCTCATGACGCCGCATATACTGGATAATGGCGAGCATCTGAGTCATTGCGATACGGCGCTCGTGCTACGCGCCGCAGGTCTGTCTCCCCTTGGGCCCGTCGCCGTAAACGTTATGGCGCCTGATGAAGGCAACATGTTTCTGTTGGGGAAGACTGCAAGCGACGAACAAAAACGACGCTTTCTGGCGCCGATCATAAGCGGCGAAGCACGTTCCGCCTTCTTTATGACCGAGCCCGCCGCCGGTGGCGGCGCAGGGTCTGACCCTTCGCTTCTGAAGACAACTGCGATCCGCGACGGCAATCATTGGATACTCAATGGGCGAAAGGCATTCATAACTGGGGCGCAAGGGGCGCAGGTCGGGATCATCATGGCCCGAACTGAAGAAGGCGCGTCCCTGTTTCTTGCGAACTTGCCAGACCCAGCGATCCGCACCGAACGCGTCCTCGACACGATTGACTCGTCTATGCCCGGAGGTCACGCGATTGTCGCTATTGAAAATTTACGTCTAGCAGCGGATCAAATGCTTGGCGCGCCGGGGGAAGGATTTAGGCTTGCGCAGATTCGCTTGGCGCCGGCGCGATTAACGCATTGCATGCGTTGGCTGGGGGCATGCACGCGCGCGCACGAGATCGCTGTTGATTATGCATGCAGGCGGAAGGCTTTCGGAAAAGCCATCGTCGACCATGAGGGCGTCGGCTTTATGCTGGCAGACAACTTGATTGACCTCAAGCAGTGCGAATTGATGATCGACTGGTGCGCGAGCGTTCTTGATGCCGGAGAACCCGGGACCGTAGAAAGCTCGATGACCAAAGTGGCTGTTTCCGAGGCGTTGATGCGGGTGGCTGACCGCTGCGTTCAAGTCATGGGGGGAACCGGAGTTAGCGGCGACACCATAGTGGAGCAGGTTTTCAGGGAGGTCCGCGCTTTCCGGATCTACGACGGACCAAGCGAAGTCCATCGCTGGAGCCTCGCGAAAAAAGTCAAACGTGACTGGGTTTCCTCTCACTCAGCGCCTGAAGAAAACGCGCCATGACCAACGGAAAACGCCCCTACCCCCTTCCGCTCAGGGTTGATGAAGTGACAGCACACTGGTTGTCCGCGGCAACAGGCTTTCGTATTCAAAACGCCGAGATCGTCGATATCATTTATGGCACATCGACAAAAATCCGCGTGAAGATCGAAGCGGACGCCGCCGAGCCAAAGACTGTCATCGTAAAGGGTGGTTTTGAAGATCACAGCCTTTCGATGAAAGAGATGTACGCCAATGAAGCTGCGTATTATCGCGACATAGCGCCTGTGTTGCCGCTTGAGGCGCCGGAATGTTGGTTCGCGGGTTCGGACCCTAACAGTCATCAATCGATCGTCATCATTGAAGACCTTGTGGCGAGCAGCGCGACATTCCTGCACGCCCAAAAGCCGATGAGTTACGAGAAGACCGTGAAACGCGTTGAGGCGCTAGCACGATATCACGCCGCCTCTTGGAACAATCCGGAAGGGCGTTGGTCGTGGCTTAGTGGCCGCTTTACCGATTGGTCCATGGTTTATGCAGAGCGGTATCTCGAGCCGGATACCTGGCGGTACTATTGCGAAAGCCCTCGCGGAGCGGCGGTGTCGGCAACGCTGCATGATCGCGACTGGATGCGGCGCGCGCTCGGCAATTTTCGCCAATTGGAGCAAACTGGTCCGGTCTGCGTCATCCATGGCGATACGCATCTCGGCAACCTTTATGAGACTCGCGACGACGAGCCGGGATTCTTTGACTCACAACCCTCTCTGACGCACCCGTTCATTGAGACGGCTTATCACATTACCTGCGCTCTCGACCTGGCAGACCGCGCAAAGTGGGAAAGGGACCTTGTGAAAGTCTACCTTGAGGCCCTGGAAGCCAACGGCGTCACCGCGCCTGACTTCGAACAAGCCTGGCATTGGTATCGTCAGTGTCTTGCATACGGGTTTTTCATTTTTCTAATCAATGAAACCAGATTTCAGACGGAGGCGGTTAATACCGCATATACGGCGCGGTTTTGCGCCGCGCTTCTCGATCACGATGTTAAAAACCTTATTGGCGATTAGGCGGCCTTCGACATGACGACAAAAATTGGAATTATCGGTGCGAACTGGAGCCTCAAAGTACATGGAACGGCGTGGCGCCAATTGCCTGACGTCGAGCTTATCGCGGTCTGTACAGCACATAAAGAAACCGCGGAGGCCGCCGCCAACCAGTTTGGTGTTCCCCGGGCATATTGGAGTGTCGACGACCTTGTCGCCGATCCCGATATCGACATCATCGATGTGGGTAGCAGACCGGCCTATCGTTATGAGATGGTGATGAAGGCATTGGCCGCCGGAAAACATGTTTACAACGCGCTGCCCTTTGCGCTGAATGTTCAACAAGCGAAACAGCAAGCAGCGCTCGCCGAGCAAGAGAATCTGGTCGGCGTCGTCGATGCACAGTTTCGCTGGGTGCCCGCCGCCCAACATATGAAAAAACTGATCGACGATGGATATTTGGGCCAATCGCTTGGGTTCGCCGTTCAGTTATTGCTGCCGCTCAATGTCCATGACGGATTTGTCTACCCTCACTCGGCATACCCGGAGGGCGGCATCGCCCCCTATAAATGGCTTGCGGATACGACGAGCGGCGGCAGCGGCTGGCGAAATTTTGCCACCCATTCGACATTGCTGCTGACCCATCTGCTCGGGCCGGTCGCGGCCGTCGCGGGCGTGCAAGCGACCGGCGTGAAAGAATGGCGACTGCCTGACGGTACAAATCTCACCCCCGACACGCATGACCTTGGCTGCGCCGCAATAAAGCTCGAAAACGGCGCCATAGGCACGCTGCAGACAGGGTGGTGCGCGCCGGATGCGGCCGGCCTGCGGGTTGAAGTGTGGGGGGACAGAGGCCGTCTGCTCCTTGAAGACGCCACCTTTGGCGATGGCGTTTCCGCTCGTTTATACGCCGCCGATGGACGGCCCCATTATGGCTCGCCTTCTGGCAAAACGCTGGATATTCCGGATCATTATTATGAAGTCCCCGGCATGGGATGGAGCAAAGCGGACGCGCCGCCGTATATGGTTTCCATGGGCTGGATGTTCCACGACATGCTCGCCGCCATTCGCGACCAGCGAACGCCGTCTCCAAGCTTTGACGAAGCTTTACATGCTCACAAGCTTGTCGAAGCGGCGATCGAGTCTGCTGACACGGGACGCTGGATCAACTTGGCCGATCTGTAGCAATATTCAAATAGACCGAGTTTGATGCGCCGGTTTCCTATAGCGAGAAACGTCGAGCCTCAAAGCGTCAGCAAATTACCTTATGAGCCAGCGTTCTCCAGCGCCGCAGCGGTCTCGCCCCAAATGGCGCCCATATCCGGATGCCGGCGCGCTTTTTCCTTGTAGCCTGCGAGAACCGGGTGCGATTTCATCGGATCGTCGCGGCCGAAGAGCGGAGAAACGACATCGCATAGCAGCAGTGTCGGCAACAGCATGCAATCCGCCTTGCTGACAGCCCCACCCGCAACATACTCCGCGTCATCGACGAAATGCTCCACGAGCGCGAGCCCATTGGCGAGCTGGCCGAATTCCGCCTCCACCACCTTCTCGTCGCGCCCTGCGGGGTCAATCTGTTTGAACAGACGGAACAAGGCAGGCGTCACATAGCTTTCAAGCGTCCGGATTGCATTCCGCATTCTCGCACGCATGGATGCGTCGTCGGGAGTCAAGGACGGTTCGGGGCAAACATCTTCGAGGTAATCGATGATAGTTTCCGATTCCGCAATTCGCAGGCCATTATCGGTCTCAAGCACCGGGATCTTGCCGATCGGGTTAATCGCCAGGAACTCAGGACTGCGCGGCCCGCCGCCAGGCGGTGCGACCATTTCATAATCAATCCCTTTCAAACGCAAAGCGAGACGCGCACGCGCCGCAAAAGGTGAGAGCGCTAAAGCGTAAAGTTTCATTCCCCTTTTTCCTCTCCGAACAACTTTTTGAGCGTGCCGCTCAGCGGCGTTGGCACAAAACCATCTCCATAAGGCCAATCAAGGAACCCGGCCGCCGCCATGGTGCCGCCATCCACATGCAACGTCATGCCGGAAACATAGGCCGACAGGTTCGACGCAAGGAACAGGACGGCGTCTGCCAGGGCGCCCGCCGGCGGCGGCTCTTTCATTGGAATGTACATCCCAAGCCCCTTCGCGATCGCTGTCGGCGACAGGCCTGCATATCCGTGCGCGACACCAGGCGGCATCGCATTAATGTTGCCCTGGCTGGGTGTCGTGTCGGGCGCAATGCAGTTCAGTCGAATCCGCTCCGCGCCTAGCTCCACGGCCAATGCGCGCGTAAGATTGGCGGTCGCAGCTTTTGCGCCGGCGTAGACTGCAAATCCGGCAGCGCCGCGATGCGCCTCTACCGTAGTGAAATTTATGATGCTGCCGCCCTCATCCCGGCGCCGAATGAGGGGCACCGCGCGTTGCACTGACTGCACCACATAGCCATAGTTTCGTTGAATATCGCGCGCGACCTGCTCTGCCGTCGCCGTAACGAAATCGGTGCGATGCGTGCCCCCGGCAACATTTACGACGATATCAAGGCGCTCGCTGTTTTCTTCGACTAGGCGGTAAAACTCGTCAAGCGCAGCGGGCTCCGCGACATCGAACACTTCAGCCAGCCGCAAACGTCCGGTTGGCGCCAGAATGTCGCGAGTCTCCGAGAGAGTTTCTTCATTGATATCGCAAATCATGACGTCGACACCGGCATCGGCGAGCGCCGAAGATATGCTCGCGCCAATCCCGCCGCCACCGCCGAGAACAGCCGCGCATTTGCCTTCAAGTTTCGCGCGTCTCGCTAAAAAGTCAGGCATCGAATTCTCGCTGTTAAAACTAGCTGAATGCTATCAATTCATTGCGACAATCATAGTCGTCACATCATCAGAATCGCGATGTTCCACCCCGATGCGAAAATATGACGCTTGCGGTCTACCCCAGTCCGCCACCACCACTCAGCACCTTGCCCACATCATGTTCCGGGGCGCTGGCCGGAGAGCCAACAAGCATCTCGAGAAAGCGTCGCACTTCGACACGCCGGGCAATGGCGCCACTATTCGTTACGCGTTCAATTGTGCTGAGTTCCCCTACTGTCATCCGGTTGCGCCTGCGAAGGTAGTCGCCCCATGTTGGGTAAACAATCCGCTCGACCCACCGGTCGGTCGCTACCGTATCACGGGTCAAAGTCCACCCATATGCGCCATTCCTTTTTCTGATGCGCTTTACTTCGAGCATTTCATCAAAGAATTCGCGCGCCCGTGATGGGTCCAGCGCATATTCAATTTCCACAACGATTGGACCGCTCCGGTCTCTGATCTCCAGCATGACCTCCGGGTCGGCAATGTCGGCGACGTTCTCATTGGCATGATCACTATCAGGCGGCGTCGGCAACCAACGCCCCAACAAAGCGACCACAATTAATGCGCCGCCTGACGCCGCAACACCGATAGCCGTCCCATGTTGTTGTGCGACCGTTCCCCATATCCAGCTTCCGCAGGCAATCCCGCCGGCCATGGCGGCATGGTAACATGCGATAGCCCGGCCCGAGACCCAACGGGGCGCGCGGGTCTGGATCGCGACCTGCAACAGCGTAAGAACCTGCAGCCACGCCGCGCCGCCAACCACCAGAATTAGGAATGAAACGGCTTCCAACTTGCTGGCCGCCAGCATGACCACGGCAACGCCGACGATGCCCGTTCCCATGCTGATGTGAAATTCTTTTGCAAAATGGCTGCGCATGAACGGCAGCAAAATCCCGCCTGACACAGCGCCGACGCCGAATGCGCCGAGAAGAAATCCATAGGTTCCTGGCCCTCCCTCAAGGATGTCTTTCGCCACCAAAGGCATCAACGCGACGATGCCGCCGCCGGCGACTCCGATCATCATGCATCTTGCGAGCACATTCCGAATTGGCGGTGAATTATTTACGTATCGTAGGCCCGACATGATCGCCGAGCTCAAATGCTCCGGTGGAAAGCGCGGCTTTGCAAGCTCGCGTTTCCAAGTAACGAAGGCCAACAACATTGGCAGATAACATACAGCATTCACTGCGAACGCGGAGACCGATCCGAACAGCGCAACCAAAAGCCCGCCAACGGCCGGCCCTACGCTGCGGGCGAGATTAAAGCCGACTGAGCCAAGGGCGACGGCGCCGGGCAAGTCGGCGCTTGGAACTTGTTCAATGACCGACGCCTGGTGATTTGGCGCGAATACCGCATTCGCCGATCCAAAAAGAAAACAGAAAACAAGAAGCAGCAGCGGCGTGATCCATCCAAGCGCGACAATGCTTACGAACACTGCAGCGACTAGAAATGCTATGGACAACACCGTAATTCCAACTTTGCGCCGATCGTATGTGTCCGAAATCGCGCCAGCCGGAATCGCAAAGAGCATGAACGGCAACATCATAGCGCCCTGAACAAGCGCGACGTCCTTAGGATCGCCGCTCAGCTCGGTCATCGCCCAACCAGCGCCGACACCGTTTATCAAAAACCCGAAATAAGAAAAAAGGCTCGCAAGCCAAACGCGGCGAAAAACGACGTGCCTTAGAGGAGCATATGCAGAGTCAGCCTGTAGCATCTTCTATTCAGTTAACCGATCTGCGTTCCATCATATCCCAATCGATGGGGCGCTATCGTCACGCATCCCAAACCAGATGCAAGTGATCAAGCCCGATGACTGCTCCTGAGTGCGTCTTGGGCGGCCGTTTTTCATCCAGCCTGAAAACGGGGATATGCTTCAACCATTGCGATAGAAAAACCTGAAGCTCTGCGCGCGCCAAAGGTTGTCCCACACACTTGTGCGGCCCGTTTCCAAAAGTGTTATTCGGGACCTCCCCCCGATCAAAATCGACATCCATCGGGTGGTTAAACGCGTGATCATCCATACTGGCCAGCGGATTGGAGACCATGACCATTTCTTCTTTTTTGAATAGAGCGCCTTTGTATTCGTAATCACCCTTTACTAGTCTACCGGTGTTCGAAAGCCCGAAACGCCGGAAGAATTCCTCCGCTGCTTGAGGAATAATTGCTGGATCAACTATAAGCCGTTTACGCAATTCCGGATGCGTCGCCAGATGACGCGTGACAAAAGAAAGCAAGTTGGCGACGGTATCAAGCCCACCAAAGAAAACCAGCAACGCCATCCCAATGATTTCGTGCTCCCCCTCATAGCGAGGATTATCCTTCCAGCCTGCTATTTTGCTGAGAAGATCGTTTCCCGGCTTTTTGTACCGCTCGCTCAGTACTTCGGTCAGATAAGCGATGACTTTGTTCTGCGCGCCGAGTTTTGTTTCCGGGTCTGTTGAGGTCATGAATGTAACGCCCCATTCGACAAATTCCTCGCGCCGGTCGAGTGGCAGATCAACTATACCCAGAAACATTGTGACCGGCATGACCCGCGCAAAGTCATTGACAAACTCGCAACCGCCGCGCGGCTTAAGCCATTCAATAAGCTCTGTGGTCAGAGCATCGGCAGTCTCGCGCATCGTTCGGACAGCGCTCGGCGTGAAAAAGGGGTTAAGGATGGCGCGATAACGCGCATGGAGCGGCGGGTCAACGGTCAATGGCGGCATCTTCACCGGTGAAGATCCGCGCGGAATGGTGAACTCTTCATGGCTGAATATTTGGAAATTTTCCTGGATAAACTTTGCGTCTTCCAGGCGCGTCACCAGCCAGTGCCCCCCATTGCGCGGCGTCCAGACAATGTCCGGCCCGTTATGCAGCGTTTTCCAGGCCTCGTAGACATCTTTGCCTTTGTCCATTTCCGCCGGATGCAGATAATCAAAATCGACAACAAGGTCTTGTGGCACATGATCGGGTTTCGGAACGCTGCTGTAAAGTTCTTTGTGGCGCGCGTAGATTTCCGTTTTCTCTGGCATTGTTCTTCCTATTTAATTTCGCGGAACGTCATCATAGATTTTCGTCGCGGCGCCGCTTAAATGAACAAACTCGCAATAAATGCCGAGCTGGGTGCGCGTATCAACATACATAACCTTAAGATCACCACCCATGAACTCGCCATGGAGCGGCTTGTCTAGCTGCATTTTTTCTATGCACACTTCCAGATCTCTCCATGCTGACAAGTCGGAAACTTTAAAGCCGTGATGATGCAAACGGACAGCAGACGGATCATCTGGAACATAGCCTCTATAGAGGGTGGGGGCCGCATCGCTGACTGAGATAACTTCAATCATCGTATCCCCGGCCCATGCATGCGCAGACCACATCCAATCCGAAGATTGCTTTCGGCGAAATCGGCGAACACCGAACCGATCAGCAAGCGCCGCGATCGCCTCGTCTAAATCGTGAGCGACAAATCCGAACTGATAGAATCCGTTGAAAAAAGTGCTCATGCTTTCCTAAGCAATCTGAAACCCACCATCGACTGCGATTGTCTGACCGTTGATGTAGCGTCCCGCGTCCGACGCGAGCAACAAAGCGAGCGGCGCGACGTCCTCCGGCGCCCCCTGCCCGAGCGGCAAGCGCCCGGCCTCCATGATCGGCCCGGTTGGCGGCAGCGCGCAGCCCTTGGGGAATGGGTCAGAGGGAATGGCGCCCACCATTATTGCGTTGGATAAAATCCCCAGCTTTGCAAATTCAAGCGCGAACTGTCGGGTCAGCGCATTCGTCCCGGCGCGTGAAGAGCTGTACGCGAAGTTTCCGTTCAGGACAGGATGCTCGGCACCGATCGTCGAAATATTGATTAGGCGGCCGCCCCGTCCATGCGCACGCATTGCCGTCACAGCCGCTCGCATCAGCAAAAAGGCGCCGCGCACATTGACATCATGCACCCGGTCCCATTCTTGCATTGAAAGCTTTTCGATTGGCCATGGACCTGTCCGCACGGCGCCATTCACCAGAATATCGAGATCGGATAATGGCGCGTACAACGCCTCGACCGCGCTTTCGCTTAAATCCGCATCCCTTTCGTGCTCAACCTGTGCGCCCGCATCGCGAAACAGGGCGGCGATTGCGCAAGGGACCTTGCCGCCGCCGACAATCAATGCCGACCGACCTTCCAGGCTGAATAGCTGCTTAAGCATCACAAATACGCCTCGGAGAAGATGGTCATATCAGCGTATCTAAACCCGTTCGATATGCGAAGCGCAAAGGGCCTCCGCCTTTCGTCGCCAAAGGGACATCGGATAGGCGATGCCCCGACCTTTGGCCGGAAAGGCTATCGCCAATAGCCGCTTGCGAGTCCACAAACGAAACAAAGAACATCGTCCCAGGAGGAAAGCGCATGTCCATAGAAACGGCCCTTTTGCCGTTCTCGCTGAACGGAAAACGTGCAATCGTAACTGGCGCAGCTTCCGGAATCGGAAAGGCCGCTGCTCAGCTTTTTGTCGAATCTGGCGCACGTGTTTTATTCGCTGACATTGACGGTGACGCAGCCAAAATAGCCGCGGACGAGGTCGGAGCAGACAGCGCGGCCTGTGATATTTCAGATGAACAGCAAGTCGAACTTCTTTTTTCAAAAGCAAAGACTTTATTCGGCGGCGTTGATGTTCTCGCAAACGTCGCCGCCTATCGTCGCAAGGCGGATACGATGGCAATGCCTGCCTCGGAATGGGATCGCATGCATGAGGTTACGACTAAAGGAACATTCCTTTGCATGCGCCAAGCTATTCGCATCATGCGCGAGCAACCCGAAGGCGGCTCCATCGTGAATGTCTCGTCGGTCAGCGCTCAGCATCCAACAATTTTCAGCAATATGCATTACGATTCGGCGAAGGCAGGCGTTGATGCCATGACGCGGGCAGCCGCAATTGAATTTGCCAGCGACAATATACGGGTCAATTCAATACTTCCGGGGGGTACAGCGAGCGGCGGCGCGGCTCATATGCAATCGGAGTTCAAAATCTCGGGACCAATGACGGGCAAAGGACGCATAGCGCTTGGCCGCGTGTCTGAACCAATAGAACAGGCGCGCGCTATTCTATTTCTGGCGAGCCCCGCAGCAAGTTACATAACGGGTCATCAGCTTGTCGTCGATGGCGGGTACCAAGTATCATGAAAACCACTGACGCAAGTGAGGCCGCCCTGATGAAAGCCGCAGCGGTCGAGTGGCGCGAGAATTGGCGCACAGGAATCGCTTCGATGGTTGGAATGGGGCTTTGCCTCTCTGTGTTGCCAGTCATCTTCAGCGTATTCATCCAGCCGCTTGAGGAAGCTTACGGATGGTCCCGCGGTGAGATATCGACCGCAAAGAGTGCGGCGCTTCTAAGCGCTATCGCCTCGCCATTCATTGGCAGATTGATCGACAAAATCGGCGTGCGACCGTTCATGCTAGGCGGCATGGCTTTGATGGTTTTCTTTTATGTTTTGCTGTCATCAATGCCCGGTTACCTTTGGATGCTTTATGGCTGTTTCATCGGCCTGCAGGTTGGCGGCCTTGCGACAACGGGTCTCGGGTTTTCAAGAGTAATCAGCGCGACATTTCCAAAATCGCGGGGACTGTCATTGGCGATCGGCAGAAGCGGTCTCGCGCTCTCATCAATAATCTTGCCGCCTCTGCTCTATGCGATTATTGCGGCCTATAGCTGGCGAGCCGGCTTCCTTACGATGGCGGTTCTCATTCTTTTCCTGGCAATGCCGTCCGCGTGGTTCTGGATAGAGAACAAAGGCAGCCGCCATCAACACATGAAAGTGCCAAATGTCACACAGCCGACCTGGCTCCAACTGTTGTCCAACTGGAAAGTTTTTGTCGTCGCGCTCGCTGCCGCCCTGGCGTATGTTCCTATCTTGGCGATCATCTCTCAGCTAAAACCTTTGCTGATGGATAAAGAGGTTGCGGCGGGCGCTGCTGCGGGACTAGTGGGGCTGATTGGTCTTGCTACTTTTGTGGGTGCAATTGTTACCGGCATCCTGCTTGATCGGTACTGGGCGCCGCTTATTGCGCTTATCATGATGATTCTTGCTGCAATCGGCGTAGGACTTCTCCTAATCGGTCAAGGCGACCATCGATTGGTTGTGATCGGCGTGTTGCTGGTTGGGCTTGCACAAGGCGCGGAGTTGGACATTGTCGCCTTCGTCGTTGCGCGCTATTTCGGTATTGCCGTTTTCGGCAGCGTCTTCGGGCTAACTGTCTTCTTCATTTCGCTTGGAACCGCATTCGGCTTTCCCGCCATCGGTTATTCGTATGACA
>JAUHYK010000116.1 GCA_030426465.1 Alphaproteobacteria bacterium | reverse complement strand
TCGGAAGCGCGATAATCATTCGCTTCATTGTATAACGCCGACATCCATATCGCCTGCGCATGATTATGCATGGCGCCTTTCGGCATACCTGTAGTGCCGCTCGTGAATAGGATGTCAATGATGGTCTCAGGCGTAACCGCACTCGCCGCTTTTCTGTAGATCGTCTCATCTTCTCCCGAAATGTCCGCGGAAAAAACATCAGCAACATCAAGGTTGACTATATGTTCAAGGTGTTCCAGTTCAGCGCAAGGGACATTCTCGCCCGGTCCGCCGCACGCATCGCGCAACATCGCTACGTAGTCCGCGCCGAGAAATTCGCGCACTGTGAACAGAATACGAGCGCGCGATTTTTCGAGGACGTAGCGCGCTTCAAGGCCTTTGAAGCGCGTGTTTATGGGAATCATGATGGCGCCGATACACTCTATGGCGCAGGCGGCAACAATCCATTCCGGGCTATTCGGCGCCCAGATCGCGATCCGGTCTCCGGGCTTCACGCCAGTCTTGATTAGGCGCGCGCCGAGGCTGATCACCTTGCGTTCAAAATCGGCAAAGCTCGTCGTCTCGCCAGTTTCACTCACACAGAAAGGTTTGTCGCCATAGACGTTCGCGACATAAGCGATAACCTCCGGCATTGTGTGGGAAAGATCGATCTCAAGGCCGGAAAAATGAAGACGGGCGGTGACGGTGGACACTGCAGCTTCCTCCTTTATCGTCGAACCGGCTCAGGCATGGCCAATGGCGAAGTCGGCGGAATGCTTTTCCGCCCATTCCGAGAATGTCGATAGCGGTATGCCAAACGACCGGGCGCGCCCAAGGTCAACTTTATAGCCTTCAACATTCACCCATTGCTGGTTTTGAACAAGCCCCGCATGAATTCCCGCGGCCCTCGCCTCTTTTGGAGAAAATGATCTTGCGAGAACAGTCGCTCCCGACACATTTGACAAGATATTCGCCACATCGTCCATTGTCAGACATTCCGCCGCCAGATCAATTTCCTGACCATCAAAACTTTCTGGGTTGGCAAACGCCGCCGCCGCGAAGCGGCCGACGTCAGCCGCCGCGATCATGTCAAGCCGCGTATCGGCGTTCAGCGAAGTTTCAATTGCGCCCTTCGTTGCAAGCGATGGATACATCCATACCGCCTTCGGCGGGATGAAATTATCCATCATGTAGGCAGGCTTCAGAATGACCCAATGCGCGAAGCCTGCCTCCTTTATGGCATCATTCACGGCGGCTTTGCTGTTCCAATAGTCAGGCCACCATCGGCCCTCTTCCCAACCGACGAAAGTCTCCTGCTCGCCGGCCCGGGCGACGGATGTGTGAACAAATACATTTACGCCGGCCGCTTTGGCGGCCTCAATCAACTTGCGGCCAGCCCTAATTTCACGTTCCAGATCATCTGGCGCTGGCGGCGTTTGCACAGAAAAAACACCGGTCACGCCTGTAGCAGCAACAGCAAGACTGCCCTCGTCATAGAAATCGCCCTTGACCAAATCGACACCGCGGCCAGCAAGCGCTTTTGATTTGACGGACTGGGGATCTCGCACCAAAGCCCGCACGGAAACTCCTTGCTCAAGAAGCGTATCGACAACTGCGCCTCCCTGGGCGCCCGTCGCGCCAGTGACAAGTATGGGGCCTGTTTCAGTCATGCTGCGTCGCCCTCGTTTCTGTCACTCTTGCCCTCCTTGTGTTTCAGTCATATCGGATTGTCATACCGCCATCGACGGCGATGGTCTGGCCATTGACATAACCGCCGGCCTCGCAAGCAAGCGCGACGACCATGCCCGCGATTTCGTCAGGCTCGGCATAACGGCCGACCGTCGAACGGCTAAGTTCGCGTGCGAGTTTATCAGGATCATTAATCAACCCCGCCGCCATTTCGGTATGCGTCAGTCCCGGCGAAATCGTGTTCGCCCGCACGCCAGAGACGCCATGCTCCACAGCGATATTGCGAATATATTGCATGGAAAACGCCTTGCTCAAGGTGTAACTGTGATAGACGCCGCTGCCAAAATGCGCCGCAATACTGCCGATATTGATGATACGTCCCCATTTTTGTTCGCACATGCCGGGAAGCAGTCGCTGGCTCAAGACATGAAGCGCCCGCCAGTTGCCATGCATGGTTTTTGACAAGGCTTCATCCGTCATTTCTGCGCTAGGCCCGACCTGAATATGCAGGCCTGCATTAGCGACAAGAATATCGATTTTGCCAAAGGCTTTTTCGCCAGCGTCGGCGAGGTTCAGACATTCTTCGTGGCGCGTAATGTTCGCTGCGACCGCGATCGCACGCCCTCCCTTGCCCGCATTTATTTCATCCGCCACGCTTTGGGCCGCATCGATATTTCGTCCGGAAACAACAATATTGGCGCCGTGCTGTGCCATGCGTTCGGCGATCGCCCGACCGATCCCCCGGCTTGATCCGGTGATAAGCGCTGTCTTGCCGGACAGGTCAAAGAGCGTGCCGGCAAAGTTCGGGGATGGCGTCATTTCTGGTTTCTCTTCTGTTTTTCGATCATTTCCTTCGCGATACGTCCATGGTCAGGGCCCTGAATCTGGTCGAACTGCCGCGCTAATGTCTCCTCGAGAACGCTTTCCATCATCGCATTGGAATACATGTTTAAGATTGCTTTGGAGCCTTCAAGCGCGCTGCGTGGTTGCTGAGCGATTTTCTGAGCGAGCGCTATCGCTTCCTCCATGAGCTCCTCGGGGGCGACCACGCGATTGGCAAGACCGCAAGCGACGGCGTCCGCCGCATAAATACGATCGCCCGTGAAAATAAGTTCTTTTGCTTTGTTCATGGACAGTAGAAATGGCCAGGTAATTGAGACGCCGTCGCCAAGAACTAGCCCTACATTGACATGGGGCTCGGCGATAAATGCATTTTCCGACATCAGAACAATGTCGCTGAGCGCAGCCAGCGTGGCGCCAAATCCGACAGCCGCCCCGTTTACTGCGGCAATAACGGGGACCGAGAGGTCCAGCATCGCCTTGATGAACTCTCGCGCATTGTTCAGTGTCGCCTTGGCATAATCCGGGTCAGTTGCGGTCGCTACAAAATGCTTGAAGTCACCACCCGCGCTGAAGGCCTTGCCAGCGCCGGTGATGATGACCGCCCGGACGCTTTGATCGCTCTTCAGCTCTTTTGCGATTTTGGTTAGCGCGAAGAGCATTTCGCCTGAAGCCGGGTTGCGATCATCCGGGCGGTTCAAGGTTATGGTGCTCACCGGACCATCGGTGGCGATTAATATCTCGTCCGTCATGTATCTCGACCGCTTCAAAGACAAAATTATCGCCGGGCGCGCATATTTGCGACAACCCGGCGGATAGCGGCATCGCAGTGGCGATCACCTTTCCTGACATGAAGAACGACACCGATGTGCGCCGACCTCATAGAACATCAGAAGCTGAAGCCATCGCGCCACTCTTTGGCCGCTCCCCGGCGCTATTTCTCCAAGAATGCCGCGCCTGTGAGCGGCGCGATCCCTTCTACGCCACCATCGACGGCCAGTTGCACGCCGTTGATGAACCTTGCTTCATCACTGGCGAGAAACAACACCGCCTGCGCCACATCCCAGGCGTCGCCTTCAATGCCCAAGGGTCCGACGAGGCGTCGCGCTTCACGCATTTCTTCAGGCAAACGACTCATGGCGAATGGCGTCATAACATGGCCAGGCGCGACCGTGTTGACCCTAACGCCTTGTCGGCCGTGCAACACGCCGATCTCCCGCGAAAGTTGATGCAATGCGGCTTTGGACGGCCCGTAAGCGAGCGCCCCCATGGCGCGCATCCCTGAAAGGGATGAAATATTGACAATCGCGCCGCCGCCCGCCGCGGCCATATGCGGCACCGCGAACTTGCTCATGAGCATGGCCGAAGTGAGGTTGGTGTCGAGCACCTTTCGCCACTCTTCCGGCGTCACGGTATCGAGCGACATAGGCGCCGCAACGCCAACATTGTTGACGAGAATATCGATCTTACCGAATTCCGAAAAAGTCTCGGCGATGAATCTTTCGCAATCCTCCGATTGCGTGACGTCTCCTGAGAGAGCAATTGCCTCGCCGCCGCCTTTTCGGATTGTCTCTACGGTCTTGTCCGCGCGCTCGCCATGCAAATCGATACAAGCGACCTGTGCGCCTTCTCTTGAAAGCAGAAAAGCAATGGCCCGGCCGATGCCAATGTCGTCGCCTTCGGCGCCGGCGCCCGTCACAATCGCGGATTTTCCTGTCACCCGGCCAAGAAAAACGTGCGGTTCCGGCATCTGACCCACCTCCTAACATCACACTTGCGATACAGCGAAGCCAAGACTGTGCGCGATCACGTCGGCATCTAGTCTGGACCGGTTTTAGTTTACATAGTCTAGCCCATTCAGATGGTCGGTCCAAGATTTTGGTGCGTCAGAATGAAAGCCATTCAATTTTCGGAATACGGGGACGCGGACGTCCTGAAATTTGTCGATATTCCGTGCCCTGATGTCGCGCCAGGTGCTGTGCGCATCAAAATCGAAGCAGCGGGCCTCAATCCCGCCGATTTCAAATGGCGCCAAGGCATGTTCAAGGACATCGTTCCTGTTACGCTGCCCCACACGCTTGGGTACGATATTGCTGGCACCGTAGACGCCGTTGGCGACAGCGTTTCATCCTTCGCTCCGGGCGACCGCGTCTTTGCAATGCTCGATGCGGTGTCCAAAGGCGGTTACGCGGAATATGCCGTGTGCTCGCAATCATTGGTGGCGCCAGTGCCCGACGGCCTCGACTTTGCTACGGCCGCCGCTTTGCCGACCGCCGGCCTGACCGGCTTTCAAATGATCAATGAACACATTCAGCCCACATCAGGCGCACGCATATTGATAACGGGCGCGCTCGGCGCCGTCGGCCGCTTCGCGCTTTTCGCTGCGCGCCGACGCGGCGCTGAAACAATCGCCGCAGTCCGAGCCTCACAGCAAGATGAAGCCCGGAAACTCGGAGCATCAGAGATTATCGCTCTGGACAGCCGCGAACAAAACTATTTCTCTTTTGACCATGTCGCCGACACAGTCGGCGGGCCGGCCGTCGCTTCACTTTGCAAACACCTCGCCCCGCATGGCTTGATCAGGACGGTTTCAACAACGCCAATTGATCCAGCCGGGCTTACAACTGAGCCTGTTTTCGTTGCTGTTCATCCCGACGTGCAAACCCTAGAGGCCATTGGCGGCTTTGTCGCGCGCGGTGAATTTCATATGCCAATTGCACGCCGCATGAAGTTGGAGGAAGCCGCAGAAGCCCATCGAAAAATGGAAAGCGGCAGTGTCGGCGGAAAGATCATCCTTGAGCCTTAAGAGCGGCATCTGCTTGAGCTTATGCGTCAATTGTATGGCGGCCGCCATGACCGTTCAATTCACGCCGGCCCTCACGCATGGATCGAGATTAATATCCCCAACGCCGCAGAGAGGCGCGCGCGCGTTTGCACATCGCTTCCGCGCGTTGCTCTGGCGTTATCGAAATTGTTTCGGCTGGAAGATGGGTTTTCAGCTCGCTGAATTTCACGACTTTCGCTGTCGGCGTCTCAAACGGCTTGCCATCGTAATAGCGGAACATGCATTGCCCCTGCGGAAGCCCGATCGGATCGAGCCAGTTTGCAATGCCCGGGTCTTCAAAGGAAAGCACGCAGCGGAAATGATTATCTGCGTCGATTTTCATTTGGCGCCCGTTGAGGCCGCTCTGATGATAGCTGAAATCAAGCGTATCCCAGAAGGGAGTAGTCAGCTGAAGGCTCCAATATTTAGCCTCGGGCACAACGCTGTCGATGATCAATGCCTCGCCCGGTTTGAGATCCCAATACGCACAGGCGTAACCGGCGCGCGGGCTGGCGCCATAGTCTCGGGCGTCCGATTGCTCCCCAACAACCATGGAAAAAAGGTTCTCCCCGCCCGCCATGCGACGGACCATTTTGCCATAGCCAAGCGAACGTAGAATGAACTGTTCCACGCATCGGCCGGCGAGATGAAGCCGCTGTAAAAATTCGTCCTCCGAAAAAAGCATGGTCCGAGGGCCGTCATCGATGCGTTCAATATGGAGCTGCGCCGGCGCCTCGCTTTCCCAGTCCCACCATGTTTCGCGCATCTGGATCGCAATGTTGCGCACCGCCGGATCGAGCTTCATCCAGTTGCCGTCGGCTTTTTCGGCTGACGCGATGATCTCAAAACGTCCCTCAGCGTCCATCTCGAATTTATCGAGATCATAATTGCCGAGATCCCGCATCGATTCCGTGCCGATATATCCTTCAAAAAGATGGAAGTCGGTGAACAAGACGGAGCCGCGGCGTCCTGTAATCCGGTAGGTGCAGCGGCCGTCTAGAAAACACCAGCGATAGACCATATCGGACGCCGGGCCGCCCCAGGGAATAAAAGGCGACCAGATCGCATCGCGGTAAAACACAGGATAATCCTGCCGCGGCGCGACATAAAACTGAAACCCGCCGGCGACCAGAGAAGAGATCGCGTAATTCGCCATCGCCCGCATGTTGGGATCAGCCATCTCGGGGCGCTGTAAGAGCCGTGTCCGCGTATTCTCGATATATTGATGATATTCTGTCCAGCCGCGCTCAATCTCAGCGGTCATTGGGGGAGAACTGTTCACGTCAAGGACTCCTTTCAACCGAACCGCGGATCGGGTTCAACGCCAAAGCGTTGATAATACCCTGAGATTTTTTTTCTAAGCGTAGGAACATCGATCGCAAAATCTTCCGGTCTATATTCCTGCGATCCTTTATGCTTGGCGTTGTTATTCTGCACATAGGCGCGCATTTTGAATTCGCTCGCCGCATCCAGCTTTTTCCCTGAAGCCGCATAGACGCGCCGCGCCGCTACAATCGGGTCAGCCATTAGCGATTTGAAATGAATCTCGACAAAGCGGGGATCATTATCTGGGTGATCGGCGAGCAGTTTCGTCACAAGACGTTCAATAATGAACATGCAGGACTTGCCGGCCGCATGCGGGCTCGGCCGGTTGGTGCGGATCCGCTGCCCGTAACAGGAAAGATTCGCGTTTGATGTCGCCGCCGTGACCGGATCGCGCAACGTCTCTACGAAGATGCCGTCGGGAAATACGGTCATGAGCGGCCGCAGCTGCTCCATATGTTGGGGCGCCTTCAGTAGCCAACGCCCTCCGCCGCGCATCCATTGCAGCGTCTGGAGGATCTTACGGAAAAACTGATAACCCTCCGTATGATCCTGTTGCGCATACCAGGCGGCATATTGCGGCAAAATATAAACCCATTCATACGCCATCGACGCGAAGGCCGGCCCCAGAAGATAGATTTCTTCCTCCGGTTCGTCGACGGCAAGCTGGTGCATTTCGAGAAGTCCGGGCGCATGTTGGCGCAGCCCCGCGATGTTCTTGCGGGCTCTTTCGATTAGTGGTTCGTCCTCCGGTGGACGAATCGCCGCGTCGTGATCCGGCAACGGATTGAGCTCTTCCCAGAACGGCGTCACCCGCATCGCCTCATCCTGCGCAAGAAGCTGGTGCAGGAACGTCGTTCCACTGCGCGGCAAGCCGATGATGAAGATCGGCTGGCGAATGTCTTCGTCGAGTATTTCCGGATGGCGCTTCCAAAGATCCACGAAGCGCAGGCGCTGTATGAGATGGTCGAGAAGTTGATAATATAGATTGCGGCGGCCCAGCGCATTGAGATCAAGGTCTTCTTCCGCTGAACGACATAAGACCTTGAGCGCCTCACGAAAGTAGTCGGGACCGTAATCGTCCACGCCGGCCTTCTCTACAGCCGCCGCGAGAAGATGCTGCGGGTCGAATGGCCAGCGTTTGCGCGCTTCGGGTTCAAGCCGGTCATTTGCCGCGCGCAATTCCGGGCTCAAATCAGGGAACGCATAGTCGCGAGCCCGAGGGGTCAGCTTTTCCGCGTCGATGATTTCGCCTTTAAGCATCTGTCTCCGATCCCGTTTGGCGTCCTGCGTCCAGGATAGACTGTGAAACCCACATTCTGGGCATAGCGCAGGACACATGGAAAGACCGCAATCAGCCTATCGTATCTGCGATCAACATGCGCTACTTCGGGGGCGACAGATGGCAGGTGACGGCAACAGTCCCGCAAAGGCTTTCTTTGGAATCATCAACCGCAAAAACATCGGCCGCGCCGAAGCAGATCGTGCGGCCCGCCTTCACAACGCGCCCTCGGCCGACGAGACGTTCGCCACGCGCAGCACCCACGAATTTGACCGACTGTTCAAGCGTCAACAGCGTCCAGCCCTCTGGCGCTAGGGTTCCGCAAGACCATGCCGCCGCCATTTGCCCGAGCATCGCCGTCACGGCGCCTTCAAACCAACCCGGCTTGTGGCCAAGCTCCAGGCGATGATCAAGGCCAATGGTGACTTCGCCGGATTCCACATGCAAAAGCTGTAACCGGAAGAAATCTTTCATGACTGGCGAAGTTGCATATCGCTCAATGCGGTCGCGGAAGGCTGGGTCGGGGGCGCTCCATTTCGTCATTGTGAGTTTTCCTTACCGTCGCTTTTTCCGCCCGCCGCCGAGATCGTCATGAAAACGCCGCGTCCCGACGCGATCAGCACGCCCTCTTCATCTTCAATGCGCGCTTCCGTCGTCGACAGTCTGCGACCCCGGCGAACAATCCCGCCTTTCACTCGCAGGCGCCCGCCCTTGCTCGCCCTGTGATAATCGGTTCTGAGGTCGACGGTCACATGATCGTTGCCGTCGCCGACAATGAGCGCAAATGAGCAAGCGATATCGATCAGCGCCGCAAGAACGCCGCCGTGCAGAGAGTTTCGCGCCGGGCTGCCCTTCATTTCCGGCCGGGTGACTATTGAAAACTCCAAGCCTTCATCCGAAATTTTCACGGGATCAAGATCTAGCCACCGTGTGAACGGCGAGCTGTCAAAACGCGCTTTCAAGGTTTCAATGTTATAGGCCGCCATTCAATAAGCGCTCCACGGAAATCAAATCACTTCAGATATTCGTCATTCGCCTCGCCAAGCGCGGGCGCGTTCGCGGACAGCCGGCCATCCTTGAGGGACCGATCAATTGTGCCCGGCAAGGCCGAAAACTCCTTTCCATCAATCACCAGCGTCCGATCGAAAAAACGCTGCAGCGATGGTTCGGCCAGTGCTTCACCGACACTGCGCACCAGCGCGCAAGGAATGTCCTTGCCGTTAAAAGCTTCCAGCCACGCGGCCGCGCTACGCTCTCTCAAGCGCGCTGCAACTGCTTTCTCATCTGCACCAGTGGAAAGCTCTGCCGCCTCGCAAAAATTCTCCCAGAATTTTTCCTCGACTGAGGCGCAGGCGAGATGGCGGCCATCGGCGGTTTCGTAAATATTGTATCGCGGGCTCGACCCCAGTGCCGGACTGTAGCCGGGCGACACAGCGCGCCCTTCAATGAGGCTGTGTGCGACAGCCTCGTTGAGAAACGGGAACGCGCCTTCGATCATCGCAATATCGAGCCGCGCCCCCTCGCCCGTCCGCTCGCGACGGAAGAGCGCCGTCATGATGCTTGAGAAAGCCGCATAGGACCCGCCGCCAATATCAGCCGCTAACGCCGAC
>JAUHYK010000021.1 GCA_030426465.1 Alphaproteobacteria bacterium | reverse complement strand
ATTGGATTTGCAATCTCCAGGACGGACAGGTATTGTTCCAGCTTCAGATCTGAGTAGTCGGGAGTTCCCACTTCCCTTTGGGGAATATCCTTCTCTCGTGCCCGGAAAGTTTTCAGGAACTTCTTTTTCGCCAATTCGGATCTGGCGATAAACATCCATATATTCGAAAAAGTAGAACAGCCTGTCTTTGGACTGATAGATTTCACGGGGATAGTTTCGCGCGCGCCCCAATATTGTCCAGGGCATTCCGGCCATGTCACAGAATTTGGAATGGGATTCTTCTACAGGGTCGAAATGATCCAGATAGAATTGAATCCGTTCTTTCGCCTCGTCTGTGTATTTGCCTGACTCGTCCGGGCGCGAGACTTCGTCATATTCAGTGACTTCCCACATGCCGCTGAAATCGGGCCGCGCCTTCGAGGAAATTGTCGAACAGCCAGCCGCGACAAAAGCTGCGGCCGCAAAAAGTCCCAAACGAATATGATGAACTGGTTGGATTTTCTTCGCCAAAGCGGCCTCCCTTTAGACCCAGTAACGATTTAGCGCCCTTTGCGGGCTTCTCGCAGAGTATTTAAAAAACAGAATATCGTTCTATTTATTGGACGTAAAGGAAAATCGGTCGGCGCCGCCTGGTTTAACCGCAAAGACTCAGTTACCGGCGAAATGCGCCCGCGCGAGGAATGGATAAAGCTCGCTGTTCCCGTCATCATTTCGGAAGCGACGTTCCAGCGCGTGCAGATGCTGTTGAGCGACAAGCGGCCTTCTAAAACACCGCCACGACTTGCCAATAGTAGGGTGCTTCTATCTGGTCTCGCCCTTTGTGAAGGCTGCGGCAAGCCGCTGATGATGACCACCTGCAAGGGCGGCGCCTATCATTATTACAAATGCTCAGGCAAGCACTTGAAAGGCCATTGTAAAGGCGAGCTTTCCATCTCTATCCGCGAAAAAAAGCTTGATGAGCTTATCTTAGGAGCCCTCACGACGCGCCTTCTGACGCCGCAGCGAGCGCAAGGCATCGTCGCCGCCGTCGCCAAGCGACGCGAAGGCGGGCGCAGCGAAGCAGACCACACGCTCAATCAGTTACGAGGCCAGCTCGCCCAGGCGAACAAGCGTGTCCGCAACCTGCTCGACGCGCTCGCAGATGGGTTGGCCGGGGAAAGCGACCTCTTTAAGGAAAAGCTTTCACAAGCCGAATCCGAGCGGGCTGAACTCACCAGCCTTATCCAGGCTCAGGAAGCTCAGGTGAAGGATGCGCTGAAACCAATTTCGATTGAAGAAGCGAAATGCGCCTCTGCCAAGCTGAAACGGCTTATAGAGGCCGCTCCGGCGGACCTCAAAAAACGATATGTCCGCGCCTTCGTTTCGGAAATTGTCGTCGGCAAGTCTGAAATCGTGATCTCAGGTCCAAAGGACGCCTTGGCGGAAGCCGTGACTGGAACGCCGCCCGCGCATATCGCAGCGGCCTCGGGACCGGTTCGCAGTTTGGTACGGGAATGGCGCGCCGGAGCGGGTGAAAAGGGGAACTGGGTGGTTTTGAAAGCAAGGCTATTATGACTTTGACGTCTGCTTTTTTTTCTTTTTGTCTATCAACACATCCTGCTGCCATTTGCTGGGTTTCTTATCGGTGCGATGAATGCAGCCGGCCCAACAGCATGGGCGTTTTTGCCCATCGAGGAGTTCCTCAACAGTCCGCTTGATCCGCCTTGAGCGCGTCTTTTCTTGTTTGGCGTCTTCAACCCAACAAATAAATTCATTTCTAGCGATCGGCGTCAGGTTTTCCCAGAGGTCCGTAATTTCTTTTGTTTCGGTCAGCGCATTGACCAAGTCAGTGGGAAGTTCGTGTACCAGACCGCCTGAAATTTTCGTTCTCATATATACCGACTATCAAATATGGCTTACCGGTCAATCATCTGCTTTGGACTATAAACGACCATCAAATCCGAACAGTTCTTGGCTGTTTCTATGGTGATCCAAAAAGCTTTGGAAATTCAGTTGGTTGAAAAGATGGCGCACCCGTGAGGATTCGAACCTCAGACCCCCAGATTCGTAGTCTGGTGCTCTATCCAGCTGAGCTACGGGTGCTGCGCTAGCGCCTGTTCGGCGCGAGGCGCGGGTTTAACCCCAAGACAGGGGCAATTGCAAGCGCTGGAGCGCCCGAATCTTTCGTTCATCGGCGCTTTACCCGGTTTTGTGGGAACAGCCCCAAAACTCATGCTTGGAATTCTGCAAGCTAGGGACGCCTGCGTTTCGCTTCGGGGGTCGAAAGCGCTCGCAGCCTCGCGTATGAAAGTGCGTAACGCGACGCAGCAATAGGAAGGCTAGGCATGACGGGCAGGAAGAGATGGCTTTTGGTGACTGGCGCTGTGGCGCTTGCGGCGGCGTGTGGACGAGGGGAGCCCCAGAAGAGCCCTGAGTCTCAGGTCGCAGCCCCATCTGTCGACGTTGTGGAGGCTGCGCCGGGCCGCTGGTTTATCGCTGCGGCGAACCCTTATGCGGCTGAGGCGGGCGCGGAAATTCTCAAAAAGGGCGGTTCGGCCGTAGACGCTGCGATAGCGACCCAGACGGTGTTGGGGCTGGTGGAGCCGCAATCCTCGGGGCTAGGCGGCGGCGCTTTCATGATTCATTACGACGCCAAAGCCGATCTCCTGGAAACCTATAATGGCCGGGAGATGGCGCCGGCCTCAGCGACGCCAGAGCGCTTTCTCACCGCCGACGGCGAAGCGATGAATTTTTATGACGCCGTGGCGGGCGGCCTTTCCATCGGCGTTCCGGGCGCGGTGCGCATGCTGGAGCTTGCGCATGACGAACATGGCAAGCTTCCCTGGGGTGAGGGGTTTGAAACAGCGATCGCACTTTCTGAAAGTGGGTTTGAGGTATCGCCGCGGTTGAATGGTTTGCTTTCACGCATTCCCCGCCTGAAACAAATGCCGGCGGCTGCGGCGTATTTTTATGGCGCTGACGGTGCGCCATGGCCGGTCGGGCATGTGTTGAAAAATCCGGCCTATGCCGAGACATTGAAAACGATTGCTGAGGGTGGCGCTGACGCTTTCTATAAGGGACCCATTGCGGAATCGATTGTGGAGGCGGTGAACGCTGCGCCCAATCCCGGCGGGATGACGCTTGCAGATCTTGAGAATTATACGGCGGAAAAGCTCGATCCTGTTTGCGGCCCTTATCGCGCCTATCAGATTTGTTCCATGGCGCCGCCGAGCTCCGGTGGTGTGACGTTGCTGCAGATTCTGGCGCTGTTGGAGCCGTTCGATATTGCGGGGGCAGGCGCGGGTTCCATTGAGTCACTGCATCTCTTGTTTGAAGCTTCGCGTCTCGCTTATGCGGACCGCAACGAATATCTCGCCGACAATGAAATGCTTGCGGGTGAGGATGAAGGCCTCTCATCGGCGGCGGTGATCGCAGGCTTGTTGAACCCTGCTTATCTCAAAGCCCGCGCGGCGCTGATCGATCCGTCTGCCGCTGCGGAAAGCGTGGAGGCGGGTGACCCATCGGTTTACGAGCTTGCTGACGGCGCCGGTCAATGGAAGCGTTATGGCGCCGACGCTTCGCCGGAGCCGCCATCGACCAGCCATTTCGTTATCGTTGACAGCGACGGTAATGTGGTTTCCATGACCACAACGGTGGAATTTGCATTTGGCAGTCACCAGATGGCGGCGGGAATGGTGCTGAATAATCAGCTTACAGATTTTTCCTTCCTGCCTGTGCGTGACGGCAAGCCTGTGGCGAACGCCGTAGCGCCAGGTAAACGTCCGCGCAGCTCCATGACTCCGGCGATTGTCTTTAACGGCGATGGCGAGATCTGGGCGGCCGCCGGTTCACCTGGCGGGCCGGCGATTATCGGATATGTTGCGAAAACGCTGATCGCCATGATCGATTGGGGTCTGTCGACGCAGGAGGCCGTAAACTATCCGAATGCTGTCTATCCGCGCGGCGCGCCCATTCTTGAGGCCGATGGATTTGACAATCAGGTCATTGAAGGGCTGAAAGCTCGCGGTCATGCGGTGGAAACGCGCGATCTCAATAGCGGTGTGCATGCCTTCAAAAGGGCTTCAGATGGCTCTTTCGAGGGTGGCGCTGACCCACGGCGCGAGGGCGTGTGGCTGACCGGCGAGGTTGAAGCACAATAGGTTTATTGCGCCGCGCCAGGAAGGGTGATGCGAAACGTCGCTCCGCTTGCATCGCTCTTTTCAAGGATCAGCGATCCGCCATGGGCGCGCGCGATCTCCGCAGCGATCGCAACGCCGAGGCCTGATCCGCCAGGTTTTTGCGAGCCCTTGAAGGGTTCGAAAAGGTCTGCCTTGGCGTGATCGGGAAGGCCGGGTCCGCTATCGGCGATAATAATCGCGACAGCGCCATCTTCGACATGGGCGTCGATAGTGACAGAGCCAAGGGTCTCGTTGGTTTCAAGTTCCATCATCGCTTCAACAGCGTTGCGCACAAGGTTGAAGAGCGCGCGATAGAGCTGCGTCCGGTCAGCGGCGATGGTCAGGCTGTCCGGCGCCTGATTGAGCGCTGTCACGCCCATGGCGGCGGTGTCATCTAGGACTTCATCAACAAGCTCATGCAAGGAAAACGGCGCTTTGCTGAGGAGACGCGATTCCATACGACCGAAGGTCAGCGTATCGCGGCTGAGGGCGATGGCGCGATCGAGCGCCGAGATCAGTCGCGGCGAAAGCTTCCTGACGCTCGGGTCTTCGGATTTTGCGAGGCGGTCGGACATGAGTTGCGCCGAGGCGAGGATATTTCGCAAATCGTGACTGATCTTTGAAATGCCGGCGCCGAGGGCCGCGAGGCGACGGCGTTCACCTAGAAGATCGCGCACGCTTTTCTCCATGGCGGCGAGGCTTTCCTCGGCCGCGCCGATTTCATCCTTGCGGCCGGACGGTTGTAAGATGCCAAACGCATTCTCCGGGTCGGCGTCAAAGGCAGTGATGTTTGCGGTCAGTCTCTTAACGGGCCGCACAATCATGCGGTTGAGCGACCAGTAAACAAGGCCCGCCGTCAGGGTGGAGATGATCAGCGACAGAAAAAAGATGTTGCGCGCATATGCGTAAAGATCCTCGCGCAGCGCTTTTTGGGAGACGATGATGTCAACGGTCTGGCCGGTGGAGAATTCCGGGCGGCCGGTCGCCTGAATGAGATGGTCACCGCGAGAAAAATAAGTCCCCCAAGCATTGGTGACCATGTTCAAGGAGTTTTCGCGCGTCAGATCCACACGCAGCATGTTTGGAGCGCCATGGGGGTTGATCTCGGGCGCCAGGATCAGCATACGCATGTCATCGCTGTGGATGGTGACGCCTAGAATGTTGGCGGTGGAAAATAGCTGCCGGACCAGCATTTCGTCCGCGGCGCCTTCTCTCGGGCTTTCAAGCGCAAGGCTCGCAAGATAGGCCTCCTCAAAGCGCATTGTGAACCAGTCGCGTCTTTGCTTTGCAATAGACGGCACCAGCACGACAAATTCCGCGACGAAAACGAAGATGATCGTCAGGAAAAGGAGCTTGGTCGAGAGCGAACGTTTTACAATTGCGGGTTTCATGGAGACCTAGTCAAAAATGGACAGAAGACGGACCAAAAATCGCGTGCGCTCGGAAAACAATGTGCTCGTATACCATGCGCTGGCGGCGCGCTTGCTCGCCTCGCTGCGGGTCGGGTAGGGCGCAATCATATCCGTAAAGGCTCGGATTTTGAGTTTCGATGAGACGGCGAGCGTCCATGGCTGCAGCAAATCACCAGCGCCGCGTCCAACAATACCGGCTCCAAGAATGTGTCCTTTCTTGTCGGTGACAACTTTTACAAGCCCCTCCATTTCGCGCTCGGCTTGTGCGCGGTCATTTTCGGCGAATGGCCAGCGTGCAATTTTTATCTCGCCATGGCGGTCGCGCGCTTCTTTCTCGGTCAGGCCGACCTGCGCCAGTTCCGGGTCGCAATAGGTGACGCGGGGCGCGAGGTGCTCGTTATTTCTGGACGGCGCCTTGAAGAGGATATTTCTGACCAGAACAGAGGCGTGATAACCGGCCACGTGAGTGAATTGCCGTCCTCCCGCAACATCGCCGACTGCGTAGATGCGTTTGTTGGTGGTGCGTAAGCGGCTATCAGTCTTCAGCCCGCTTTTGTCATAGTCGACGCCTGCCGCCTCCAAATTCAACCCATCTACCGTCGGTTTGCGTCCAACCGCTATTAAAAGATGCGTACCTTCAATGGCGCGCGCGCCGACAGTGACGCTGACGCCGGACAGGGTTTTCTCAACGCGCTCTGCCTGGCCGCCTTCGACAAGGTCGACGCCTTCCTGGACGAGGCGCGCGCGAACGATGTCCGCCAGTTCAGGATCTTCACGGCCCAAAATCTTGCCGCCTTCGATCACGGTCACTTTTGCGCCGAGGCGTCTGTGCGCCTGCGCCATTTCAATGCCGATGGGCCCGCCGCCGATGATGATCAGATGATCAGGCGCAGTGCGGTTATCGAACAGAGTTTCATTCGTGAAGTAGGGTACGTCGTCAAGGCCCGGAATAGATGGAACCAGGGGCGTCGATCCGGTTGCGACTACGAAATGTTTTGCACGGATGATATTGTCGCCTGCCGTTACTTCACGCGGGCCGGTAAAGGCGCCATGTTCGCGAATAACGGTGACGCCCAAACCCTCAAATCGCTCTTGGCTGTCGATAGGTGCGATCCCGGCGATAACGCCGTGCACATGATCCATCACTGCAGGGAAATCGATGCTCGGTTCGACATTTGCGATCCCGAATTTCTCAGCATCGCGCATTTCCTGAGCGCGCGCCGCCGCAGCGATGAGCGCCTTTGACGGCACGCAGCCGGTATTGAGGCAGTCGCCCCCCATCTCGCCTTTTTCAATGAGCACAACTTTGCGGCCTAACATTGCAGCCCCCGCCGCTACGGATAGCCCGCCTGAGCCTGCGCCGATAACGCACAGATCAGCTTTGATTGACTGCGCCATGTCTATTGCGTCTCCGGCGCGGTTTTGCGTTTGAGCAGGATCGGGATCAACGCCAGCACGATCAGTCCGACAATAGGCGTCAGTGTTTCCGGTTTTAGAAGGACGCCAGTGAGCGAAATGTCTTCGCCGGCGTCAAAGGCTGCGCCCGCCGCTGCGCCGATGCTGGCGTAGACGAAAGAGCCGGGAATGATTCCGAAGAAGGTGCCGATCAAAAAGTTGCGTAAAGAGACGCCCATAAGACCGGCGGCGATATTCACCGCCCAAAACGGAAAGATCGGCGCGAGCCGGAGAATGAACATGTAGGAAAGCTCGCCCTTACGAAATCCTTCCTCCATGCGTTTCGCAAATCCCCCGGCGCGTTTCGACAAGAGATCGCCAAGCGCCGTTTTCGCCGCAAAGAAAATGAGAGTGGCGCCGATTGTCGCCGCGACAACGATCAGCGGCGTTCCAATCCAGAGGCCGAAGAGATAACCGCCGAAGATGGTTAGGATGCTGGCGCCCGGAAACGAGATCGCGACCGCCGCCGCATAAACGACCAAAAATATCGCCATCGCGCGCAGCGGATCCGCAGCCACCCAGCGTTGCAGGGTTTCGCGATTATCGCGCAGGGCGTCGAGGGTGAAATAACGGTGCAGGCCAAGAGCGAAGAATGCGATCAGCGCAGCCCCGATAATAACAAGGGGAAGGAGGCGGTGAAGGAGGCTCTTGGCGGGAGGAGGAGCTACGGACAAGAATCAGGCCTTTCGGGAATCAGGGCGACAGGTAGCGGGCCCATCTATAATCAGAGTTGGGCCCCGCCGCTCGCTTTCTAGCGAGATAAGCCGTGATTTCACGTCACGGTTCGCCCTCGAAGGGTCACAAGCGCGCGAAACCGGGGGTCGGAAATGCGGATTCGGCGAAATAGGTGAAAACCCGCCGGAATCGGCCATTCCCGGTGTTGACGGCGCGCCGCCGCCGGTCTATTTCCCCGCCTCTTGTTTGACTGCTGACTTGGCGGCGCGCGCCGCTCAGCACCCGTCTTTGAGGATCGAAAGATGAAACGCACTTATCAACCGAGCCGGCTCAAGCGCAAGCGCCGCCACGGCTTCCGCGCGCGCAAAGCGACCAAGGGCGGCCAAAAGGTGCTGGCGTCGCGCCGCGCCAAGGGCCGCAAGCGTCTCTCGGCCTAGTCCGGCCGCTTGGTCTCCGACGAAAAAACTAAATCAGACCAATCCTTTAGCGTCACCCGCGTGAGGCTTCCCATGGGCGTGATCAAGAAACGCCGGGACTTTCTGGCGATGCGCGGGGCTGAAAAGGCCCACAGCGCCTCTTTTCTCATGCTGGCCCGGGAAAATCCGGAAAATGGCTCTACGGCCCGGCTGGGCCTCACCGTCACCAAAAAACTCGGGAATGCGGTTATCCGCAACCGCATAAGGCGGCGTTTGAGGGCGGCTGCACGGGAAGTTTTCCCCGATAATGCGTCCCCGGGCGCCGACTATGTTCTCGTCGCCCGAAAAGCGGCTTATGACCGCAATTTCGAAGAGCTGCTTGACGATATGAAGCGCGCCCTTTTAAGGCTCAACCGTAACCCTACATAGAACGGACTGAAGTGGGCGAGGCCTGCGCCGTTTCCAGCATTCATCGGGATTTTTCATGGACCGCAATTTGATCTTGGCGATCGCCCTATCCTTCGGCGTGTTTCTCGTCTGGGATTATATGGTGCTCGGGCCCCAGCGTGAGGCGCAACAGGAAGCGGCCCGCGCTGCGCAAGCCGCGCAACAGGCACAGGCCGTGCAAACCTCGGATATGGATCCGGATATTGGCGGCATTGCAGCGCAGGAAGCGGATGTTTCGGTCGAAGATGCGATAGCGAAATCAACTGGGCGAGTTCCGATCAAGACTCCGACTCTGCAGGGGTCGATCAATTTGAAGGGCGGACGTTTCGACGACTTGCTGCTTTTGCAATATCGCGAAGGTCTTGACGATGAGAGCGCGCCGATCCGGCTCTTGAGCCCGGCGGAAACGCAGCACGGCCATTTCATGCAGCAGGGTTGGGCGGTCGGCGCCGATACGGCGGCCGGAGCGCAATGGAGCGTCGCCGAAGGTTCGACCCTTACACCGCAGACGCCAGTAACATTAACGCGTACAAGCGGCGGGCTGACATTTGAGAAAACGATCTCTGTCGACGAAAAATATATGTTTACGGTGAAACAGACCGTAACGAATAATTCCGGCGAAACGAAAAACCTGCGTCCTTATTCAACTGTCACCCAGCGCAACACGCCTGAAGACTATCGCAACTTCATGATCCTCCATGAAGGTCCGCTCGGGGTGATCGGAACAAAACTTTACGAACGGAAATACAATAAGCTTAAAAAGAACAAGGACGCCAAAATCGAAGAGGCAGGCGTCGGCGGTTGGGTCGGCGTCACCAACAAATTCTGGCTTGCGGCCTCCATTCCGCCTGCGGATGCCGAGATCGAAGCGACCCTCGCCAATCGCGGCACAACAGAAAAGCCGATTTTCGAAGCGTTCTACGCCATGCCCAACATTGCGCTGGCGCCGGGCGAATCGAGGACGATGCAGTCTTACATGTTCGGCGGTCCGAAGGATGTTGACTTGCTTCAGTCCTATGAAGCAAAGCCCGAAGATGGAGGCCTCGGCGTTTATGATTTCGACAAGGCCGTCGATTGGGGCCATTTCTTCTTTCTGACACGCCCGATTTTTTACACCCTCAACTTTTTCGGCGACACGCTCGGCAATTTCGGCATCGCCATTCTTCTTCTGACATTGGTCATCAAGCTGATTTTGTTCCCGATTGCGAACAAGGGCTATGAGTCCATGTCGAAGATGAAAAAGCTCCAGCCTGAGATAAAGAAGCTTCAGGAACGCTACGCCGACGACAAAATGAAGCTCCAGCAGGAGATGATGGCGCTTTACAAAAAGGAGAAGATGAACCCGCTGGCGGGTTGTTTCCCGATCCTTCTTCAAATGCCGATCTTCTATGCGCTGTATAAAACGCTGTTTGTAACCATTGAGCTGCGCCACCAGCCGTTTCTTTATATTCAGGATTTGTCGGCGCCGGACCCGACGACGATTTTCAACCTATTCGGTTTGCTTCCCTTTGATCCGACGATGTTGCCGGTCATTGGGGGTATTCTCGGCATTGGCTTCCTGCCGGTTCTGATGGGCGTCGCCATGTGGTTCCAGACCAAGCTGAATCCGCCGCCGGCTGACCCGGTTCAGGCGCAAGTCTTCGCCTTCATGCCATTCGTATTTGTCTTCATCTTTGCGCCGTTTGCGGCGGGCCTTGTTCTGTACTGGTTCTGGAACACGACGCTCGGCATTTTACAGCAATGGTACATCATGAAGAAAAACGGCGTGAAGGTTGAACTCGGCCAGAGGCTAAATCTCCCTTGGGCAAAAAAGAGCGCGGCCACAGACGCGCCCAGTGACGCAAAGTGACGGCGCCTGAGGCGTTTTCTCCGGCTGCGATCGAAGCGGGCCGGTTAATGTTCGCCAAACGCGCCGAGTTCATGCTGGGCGTGACGGCATTGGAAACACTGCCAGAGGAAGGCCCCTCGGAAGTCGCTTTCGCCGGCCGCTCTAATGTTGGCAAATCGACCTTGCTCAATGCGTTGGTTGGTCAGAACGGGTTGGCGCGCGCCTCGAACACGCCAGGGCGGACTCGGGAAATCAATTATTTCGATCTTGAAGGCGCGTTGCGGCTCGTTGATCTGCCCGGCTACGGTTATGCGAAAGCGCCGCGCAAGGACGTTGAGCAATGGACGGCGCTGACACGCGATTTCCTGCGAGGCAGGTCCGTGTTGCGTCGTGTCTGCGTCCTTGTTGATTCGCGCCACGGCCTGAAACCGGTCGACATTGAGGTCATGGACCTTCTCGATGAAGCGGCGGTGAACTATCAGATCGTCCTGACCAAAACCGACAAGATCAAACCGACCGCGCTTGAAAAACTGATCGAGGCGACTGGCAAACAGATCGTTCGCCGACCTGCTGCGCACCCTGTTGTGCGGGCGACATCATCGGAAAAAGGCGACGGCATCGCCGAACTCCGGGCCGATCTCGCTGCGCTGGCGGAATAGGTTTAAGCGCGTAAAGACTTTTTTAACCTTCGCCGCGGCGTTCTAGTATTATGGCGCAATCGCAATCCAGCAGCGAAACATCGCTCGCCCATTGGCGGGGGGCCTTTGAGCGCTATTTGAAATCGGAAAAGCGCGCCAGCGCCTATACGCTCAGGAATTACGCTTCAACGCTTTCACATTTCGAAGTCTTTCTCGCAGGCCATCTAGGCGGCCCGGCGTCTCTTGCCCATCTGTCGCGGCTGGAGACAAAGGATTTTCGCGCCTTTCTTGCCCAACGCCGGAATGAAGGGCTGGGCCCGCCGTCGCTCAAGCTTGAACTTTCCGCGCTGAAGACATTTTACAAATTTCTGGGCCGCCGCGCCGATGTGGACAATGACGCCATTGCAGTGATGCGCGGACCGAAGGCGAAAGAACGCCTCCCGCGTCCTGTGACCGAAGCGGACGCGGATGCATTGATCGAGGCGGCGACGACGATGAAAACATCAACGCGCAAGGAAAACTGGGAGCAAGCGCGCGACGCCGCGCTGATCACCCTGCTTTATGGTGTGGGCTTGAGGATTTCCGAAGCGCTCTCGCTGCGGTGGTCCGACGCGCCATTGAGCGATACGCTGCGCATCAAAGGCAAGGGCGCCAAAACACGGCTTGTGCCGGTTGTTCCAGCCGCCCGCGAGGCGGTAGAGGCGTATCGGAAGCTTTGCCCCTATGGCGGCGAAGCGGATGATGCTCTCTTTTTTTCAACTCGTGGAAAGCCTTTGTCGGCGACGCTCGCTCAGCGCACCATGGCGAAGCTGCGTGCGGCGCTCAATCTGCCCGATTCAGCAACGCCGCACGCCTTGCGCCATGGATTTGCAACGCATCTTCTATCAGCAGGCGGCGATCTGCGCGCTATTCAGGAATTACTCGGCCATTCTTCTCTGGCCGCGACCCAGCGCTACACCAAAATCGACAGGGAAAACCTTCTGAAGGTTTTCGACAAGGCGCATCCCAGAGCTCAATAATAAATTGGCCTAAACTCCGTACTTCGCCTTGTAGGTTTTTACATCGCGCTTCAGTTCCGGCAGGAGGAAATAGAGCGCGATGATGTTCGGAATGCACATGCCGAACAGCATGGAGTCGATAAAGTTGATGATCGACGATAGCGAGACTGCGGCCCCCGTCGACAGCACCAGGCATAAAGCAAGCTTGAACAGGACATCGACTTTTTTGGTGTCGCCGAAGAGGTAGGCTGCGGCCTGCGCCCCATAAAACGCCCAGCTCACAAGCGTCGTGAAAGCGAACAACATGGAGGCGACGAGGAGGATATATGGAAACCACGCAAAGGCGCTTTCATAGGCGGCGGATGTGATCTCGATACCGACAATATTTTCCGCATATAGATAGGGCTCATAAGCGCCAGTGACGATCACGACGAGGGCGGTGATCATGCAGACAACAATTGTATCGATGAAGGGTTCAAGCAGCGCCACATAACCCTCCGTCAGCGGCTCGTTTGTTTTGACCGCCGAGTGCGCAATCGCCGCCGAGCCGACACCTGCTTCGTTGGAATAGGTCGCGCGGCGAATGCCATTGATCAAGGCGCCCACAAAGCCGCCGCCCGCCGCATCAAGTCCGAAAGCGCTTTCAAAAATAGTGGCGAAAGCGCCGGGAATGGCGGTGAAGTTCATGGCGAGAATGACAAGACCGGCGCCGAGATAAAGCGCACCCATCATGGGCACGAGAATACCCGTCACTTTGCCTATACGTTTGATGCCGCCGAGAATGACATAGGCGACGCCAGCCGCCATGATGACGCCGAAGGTGACGGGAATGTTCAGCCCCGTCACATTTGCAAATTGCGCGTGGGACTGGTTTACCTGAAAGATGCTGATAGAGGCGCCGATGGCCATGATGGCAAAGAATATCGCCGCCGCCTTACCGAGTGTCTTCAGACCAAGCCGCCGAAACACGTCCTCAATGTAATACATCGGTCCGCCCAGCGTTGAACCATCCGGGCGCACTTTGCGATATTTCACGGCGAGGGCGCATTCGGCGAATTTCGACGACATGCCGAAAAACCCGGCGAGCACCATCCAGAAAACAGCGCCGGGTCCGCCAATGGCGATGGCGACAGGGACAGAGGCGATATTGCCGAGACCTACCGTGCCCGAGAGCGCAGAGGAGAGCGCCTGAAAATGAGAGATTTCACCATGGGCTCCTTGTTGGTCACGCGGATTGATGATGAGCGACCAGGCGTGGCGGAAGCCGCTCAGATTGATAAAGCCGAGCGAGAAGGTGATGATGACCGCCGCCGTCATGAGCCAGATGACGACGAGGGGCAGGGATACGCCGAAGACGTCTACGGAATAAAAGATGATTGACGATACGAAGTCGCTGACCGGGGTCAGGGCGTTGTCAATGCGGTCTGCGAAAGAGACGTCGGCCATGAAAAATCCTGATAAGGCCGCGCGCCGCGGCGGGGAGGAACGGCGCACCTTAAAGCGTTTTCAGGAAAAGTGGAGGCCGGGCAGCCATGGAACGGCGCTGAAGAAAGAGACTGTCAGCGCCGTTCGCCTTGTTGTTTCTGGCGCTACAGGCCTTGCAGCGCCTGATCGAGATCGGCGCGCAGGTCGTCTATATCTTCAACGCCGATAGAAAGACGCACCAGAGAATCGTCGAGCCCCATTTCCGCGCGGCGTTCCGGCGGGATCGAGGCATGGGTCATTATGCCCGGATGCTCGACAAGGCTTTCTACGCCGCCGAGGCTTTCTGCGAGGGTAAACAGCTCCACCCGCTCCAGCATGGTCTTGGCCGCGTCGAGGCCGCCTTTTACGAAGATCGTGACCATGCCGCCAAAAGCGTCCATCTGGCGCTTGGCGATTGCATGCCCGGGATGGGATTTGAGACCCGGATAGGTGACGCGGTCAATGGCCGGGTGCGCCTCTAGCCACTCGGCGAGGGCCATGGCGTTGGAGGTCGAGCGTTCAAGGCGCAAGGCCAGAGTTTTCAGGCCGCGCAGGGCGAGAAAGGAATCAAACGGGCCCTGTATGCCGCCCACGGAGTTTTGCAAGAACGCGATACGGTCCGCGAGTTCGGCGCCATTCACCACAAGGACGCCGCCAATAACATCGGAATGGCCGCCAATATATTTTGTTGCTGAATGCATGACGATGTCGGCGCCATGGTCAAGCGGACGCTGGCAATAGGGCGATGCGAAGGTGTTGTCGCAGCCAATAGTGATCCCGTGTTTTTTTGCGATTTTTGAAATCGCTTCAATGTCGACGATTTTCAAAAGCGGGTTTGTCGGTGTTTCAAGCCAGACGAGCTTTGTTTGCGGCGTGATAGCAGCCTCAAACTTCGCCGGGTCTGTCAGGTCCACATAAGTGAAGTTGAGATTGGCCGAATCGCGCCGGACGCGTTCGAACAGGCGAAAGGTGCCGCCGTAAACATCGTCCATCGCAATGATGTGAGACCCGGCAGGAAAAAGCTCCAGCATTGTGGAAATCGCCGCCATGCCGGACGCGAAGGCGAAGCCGCGCGAGCCGTTTTCAAGGTCGGCGATGCAGCGTTCATAAGCGAAGCGCGTCGGGTTTGCGCCACGGGCATAGACAAACCCTTTGTGAACGCCGGGGCTTTCCTGGGCGTAGGTGGATGTCTGGTAAATCGGTTGCATTACCGCGCCAGTGGTCGGGTCATGTTCCTGGCCGGCGTGGATAACGCGTGTGGCGAAGGCGGGACGGTTTTTTTTATCGCTGGTCATGGGGCGTGGCCTCCTGGTGGATTTGGGATCGGCTTAGCCCGCGCGTTTCAACCGGACAAGGGTTTCGTCGAGCTTCTGAAGAAAGCGTGACTTGTCCGCTTTTTGGAAAGGCGCTGGTCCGCCCGAGACGCCATCTGCTCCTGCACGCAAATCGGCCATCAACGCCCTTGCGGCGATCGCGCCGCCTATTGAGTCCTTTGTGAAGGGCTCGCCTTTTGGGCTGATGACGACTGCGTCGGCTTTCAGGCAACGCTCGGCGAGAAGGATGTCGGCGGTGATAACGACGGCGAGAGGGTGCGCATGCTCCGCGACATAATCATCCGCTGCGTCATAGTGATCATTAACGGTGACACGCGTGATCAACTCATGCTGGGGAATGCGGATAGGCGTATTGGCAACGACTGTGACAGAAATTTCATGCCGGAAAGCCACCTTGTAAACCTCCTCTTTAACGGGGCAGGCGTCAGCATCTACAAGAATTTCAAGTGATCTAACCATCGGCTTTCCATTGGCGGTGGGGGCAGGAACGATCCTGCACATCTTGTGTTTCCTAAGACCACATATGGTAAAGGTCAAAGGAGATGGCGTCATGCTTGTAATGGATATGATCAAGAACCACCCTCAGGTGGGTGACGACTTCACCGAAGAATTAGGCGTTGCTGTGAGGCACGCCATGTACTGTGCTGAAATCTGCGCATCATGTGCGGATGCGTGCCTTGCGGAAAGCACGGCCAAGGACATGCGCCAGTGCATCCGTAATTGTCTCGATTGTTCGGATATTTGCGAGGCGACAGCAAAAACCGGACTGCGCCGTACGGCGCAAAATATTGTCGTTCTGCGCGCCCAGCTCCAGGCCTGCATTCTGGCGTGCGAAGCGTGCGCCGAAGAGTGTGAAAAGCATGACAATCAGCATTGCAATCGCTGCCGGAAAATGTGCCGCGAATGTGCGTCAGACTGTCGTCAAGCGCTGCCGGAAGTGAATTGATGGGCGGTTAGCCCAGTAGTTTTTCCTGAACGTCTTTCGACCAGCCCACAAAAACCTGTGTCGGGCCATTCTCAATGACCGGACGTTTGATGAGAGTCGGATGCTCAGCCATCAGAGCGAGCGCTTTTTTCTCGGTGACGCCGTCTTTTTCGGCGTCGGAGAGCCCGCGCCAGGTGGTGGAAGATTTGTTGAGGAGTTTTTCCCAGCCAGCGGCCTTCGCCCAGTTTGCGATTTGGGTTGTTGTGACGCCGTCCGCGCGCACGTCATGAAAGTCGACGCTCTCGCCCGCCGCTTCCAGGGCTTTCCTGGCTTTCTTGCAGGTGTCGCAGTTTTTCAGGCCATAAACTTTCATTTTCATTGTATCCGAGGCGCTTGTCCGTAAACGGGTTGTCGGTTTTTGTAGTCTTCCCATGCATGCGCATCCCACGGCCAGAAACCTTTTATTGAAGGCCAGATGCATTGCATTAGTGGGTAGTTTCGACTTTTGTAAAACCAATTACAAGAAAGCGTGAATTCTTCTTTTGCTTCATCATTTGCGTCTATCATGCAAATGTCGAGCTCATCCATTATTCCGGAGTAAAAATTACCTGCTGAATAAGTTTCGCTTTTTTCTTTTATCAAGGCGCCGTATCTGTTTACGTAGCGTGCAGCGCTATTGGAATCAGGGCCGATCATGAGCAATTCAGGCTGGCCAAAATTTTGAAATATTCCAATAGAATATGCGAATGGCACACCGCCGTCGTCGTTATCGAATATGCTTGTTACTTGCCAGCCGCCATTTTCAATCCGCTCAACAAGCTTCTTTTCGTATTCATTTTCACAGTCGGCAAGCGTGCGAAGCATCAAGCCACCTGCAATCTGAGATAGTTGAGCAAATCCGTTCGCGTAATCAGCCCTTCAAATTTCCCGTCATTCAGGACGACGGCCACATGGCCCTTGGCGAAAATCGGAAGGAGCGATTGCATGTCCTGCTTCGCCTCGACGGTTTCGACGCGATAGGTCATGGCAGATTTTACAGGGTCTTTGAACTTGTCGCGGTTTCTGACGACAGCAAACAGCAAGTCTTCCTCGTCGAGAAGGCCGATGACATTTGCGTCATCATCCAGCACCGGTAATTGCGAAATATCGTAGAGCTTCATTTTGCCGTAGGCGCTCATTAGCGTGTCGTCGGGTTTTACGGTTACGGTCGCTCGCTCGGAATGGCGGCGTGTGATCAGGTCCGTCAAATCACCTTTGGGCGGGCGCTTCAAAAAGCCTTGATCGTACATCCAGTAATCGTTGAACATCTTGGAGAGATATTTATCGCCGCGGTCGCAGACGAAAGCGACAACGCGCTTTTTCTCCGTCTGCTCGTGGCAATATTTGAGCGCCGCCGCGAGGATCGTTCCGGATGAAGAACCGCCGAGAATGCCTTCTTTTTTCAGAAGATCCCGCGCCGCCTCAAAACTTTCCTTATCGGTAATGTCGTACGCTTTTTTGATGTGCGAAAGGTCGGCGATATCCGGAATGAAATCCTCACCGATGCCTTCCACGAGCCATGAGCCGACTTCGTTAGGCGGCGCGCCTTTATTCACATAATCGGTCAGGATCGAACCCTTCGGGTCCGCAAGAATAATATCCGTCTCTGGCGACTTTTCCTTGAAGAAGCGCGAGAGGCCGGTAATCGTTCCGGCGGAACCGACGCCGGCGACGATGGCGTCGACCTTGCCGTCGAGTTGTCCCAGAATCTCCGGGCCGGTTGTGTCTTCATGCGCTTGCGGATTCGCGTCGTTACAAAATTGATTGACGTAAAAGGCGCCGGTTTCGTCCGCAATGCGTTGCGCGAGATCCTGATAATAATCGGGATGGCCTTTGCCGACATCTGAGCGTGTGAGCCGCACATCGGCGCCGAGCGCTTTTAGATGAAAAATTTTCTCCTGCGCCATCTTATCGGGGACAACGATGATGGTCTTGTAGCCTTTTTGTGCGGCGACAAGCGCGAGGGCGAGGCCGGTATTGCCGGCTGTCGCTTCAATTATGGTGCCTCCGGGCTTCAGCTTTCCTTCGCGTTCAGCCGCTTCAATCATCGCGATGCCGATGCGGTCCTTAATGGAGCCGCCGGGGTTCGACGATTCGAGCTTGAGATAGAGCTCGCACGAACCCGTATCGAGGCGCGAAACCTTCACCATGGGCGTCTTGCCGACGCCTTCAAGTACATTTTCATAAACGGGGCCGAAAGGCGTTTCACGCATGGCGGGGTTCCTTGGATTCTGAGCGTGCCGCGGGCTTACCCCAAAGCACGGACCCCTCGCAAGGAGAGGAATTATCGGGCGCCGGCCCGCTTTAAATCGCGGATAAAAAAGCGTGCAGGATGGAGCGCTTGCATGATTGTTGCGTCGACCGGCGCGCCTTGGAGTTCTGCAGCCAGGAGAGCGGCGGCGTAAGGCGCAGTGACGAGCCCGCGCGAGCCGAGCCCGGTCAGGACAAACAGGCCGGGCCGCGTTTCTCCCGATGGATAGTCTCTTTTTTTGCCGGTTCTGAGATCGTCATAAGCGCCGCCATAAAAGCCCCAGTCGGGAAGCGGCCCGCAAATGGGCAACCGGTCAGGCGTGGTGCAGCGAACGGATGCGCGCGGGTGTGACTGGTTCGCATCGAGAGCCGCAGCGAAGTCGGGAAGTGTGCGGGCAACGGCGGAGATGTTCGATTGCGTCGCTTCGGTGGTGAAGCGCGCCTCGGCACCGATGGAGATGGGGGCATAGGTCGCGCCGATAACCGCGCCGCCTTTTGGGCAAGGCGCCGCATAAGGGCCGAATGCATGAGCGGTGTCTGGGGCCGCCGCGTCAGGAAACCAGTCGATCTGTCCTGCGGAACCGGTGAGCGGCAAGGTTCGCGCCTCGGCGAACCGCAATGCATCAAGCCCATTGGCGATAATCACTGCATCGAATTCGGTTTCACTTCTTCCTGTCAGGACGCGCCACCCGTTCGCGGATTGCTGCAGGCGATCGGCGCGCTCGCAAACAAGCTCAGTGTCGCACAACAAGGCTCTTACAAATGCGGGAGGATCGACGATGCCGGCCTGTGGAAAGAATAGTCCTTCCGTGCGCTCTTCCATAAAGCCGCCCGGAAGCACGTCCTGCGCCAGCAGTTTCGCCTGCCGGTCTCGGTCCTTGTCGGTGAGGCCATGATGAACGATTCCGCAGGGAGTGAAGACATTGCAATCAAGGGCGGACAGAAGTTTCAGTACATGAAGGTAAGCATTTGCATGAAACGATCCCGCCGGTGTGTCGCCGACATCAAGCCTGGGCATGATCAGACCGGCGGGGTTTCCCGATGCGCCGTTCGCAGGCGCGGACGCTTCATACACGTAAGGGCGAAACCCTGAGCCTCGTAAGGCATGTGCAAGGCTGGCGCCGGCGATTCCGGCGCCAATGACCGCAATGCGCGCGCTATGTTGCAGCGGCGTGGCGGCAGGCAGCCATGGCGCACGACATGACGTTTGCGGCAGCGTTTCGATACGGCCCGCCAGCATTTGTTTTTTGCGGCCGAAGCCTGCGCGCTTTTCCCATTGAAATCCTGCGGCTTCGAGCGAGCGGCGCACACCGCCAGCAACGGTGAAAGTGGCGAATGTTGCGCTGGGCGCTGAAAGCCGCGCTATCTCCTTGAAAATTTCAGGGGTCCAGAGGCCGGGATTCTTCGCGGGCGAAAAGCCGTCGAGAAACCATGCATCGACATCACCTTCCGCGCGCGCAAGGCCATGAGAAGCGTCGCCGTAATAAAGCGTCAGCGAAACATCACCGAGATTGAGGAAATGAAATCCTGTCTGGGGCGGCGGCAGGACGGCGCGCAGCTTGGCGGAAAGGTCCGAAAGGGCGGGCCAGGCCTCGTGAGCGCGCGCCATTTGTGTGAGCGAAAGAGGGTAAGCCTCGAAGGACAGAAAATTGAGGTGCGCGCCAACGGGTTTTTCAGCCCGGTTCCATGCGTCCCAAGCTGCGATAAAGTTTAGACCGGTGCCGAACCCCAGTTCGCCGATATGGAAACGGCTTGTGTTAAAGCGCGCAGGCAGATCGTTACCGGCCAGGAAGACATGTTGTGTTTCCGCATGTCCGTCGCCGGAAAAATAGACGTCATCGAACTGAGTGGAGCGCGGGACAAAAGAAGAGGGCGCGCCGTTACTATCGGGCGCGCCCCATTCAATGTCTGCTTCGCTGATCTGCTTCCCGCCGTTCATACGGCAAGATGTAGCTTAAGACGAAGAGAAAGTCTTTACGCCTAGGCTTTCATCGGGAAGGCGAAGAATTTTTCAAAGGCCTTCATGTTTGCGAACGGCGTATCGATGGGCGTCATGGTCTCACGCGCAGTGGCGACAGAGCGTTCGCTGATCTCGCGGGCATGGGCCATGCGCGTTTCGAAAAGTTTCGTCCAATAGGATTGTTGAACGCTCAGCGCATCGGCGAAGCTTTTCGCTTTGCTGAGGTCGTTAGCGAACTGAACTGCGCTCGTCATTTCTTCCTGCGCAGCTTCCATGAGACGGGTGTTGGTTTCCGCGGCGTGATCCTGGACAGTTTTCATGCGGGCCTGCGTGGTTTCCGCGAGGCCTTCTGCTTGCGCGCGCATGTCGCCAAAATTGCCGGTGAACGATGACATCATCGTTTCGAACTGTTGTTTAGCGGTTTCCGTCCAATCCGCAGCCGAGGAAAAAGACATAATGTCCGGCATCACCGGGCTTTCGACGGCTTTGGTTTCGGTCGCGGGGGCGGCGACTTTTTTCGCCGCTGTTTTCTTAGTCGTAGCCATTATGGCGCTCCTTATCCCTTGAGCCGCGCCGGGATTGTGCGGCGCAGCAATTGCCGCGGGATATAGGCGCATTTTTGCAGTGCAGCAAGGGCCGAAAATCAGGTTTCGGCCAGCCGGCGGACGATATTGTGATAAACGGCGGAAAGATTGAGAACCACGGGGTCGTTGAGGCCTTTCTCGCGGCTGAGCGACTGGATCGACTGATCGAGGTCGAACAACATGGCCCGATCATCTGGCGAGCGGATCATGCTCTGCATCCAGAAGAACGAGGCGATCCGGGTTCCCCGCGTCACCGGCGCTACGCGGTGCAGGCTTGATGACGGGTAGAGCACCATGGAGCCGGCGGGCAGCTTGACCTCCTGAGCGCCAAAAGGGGTCTCGATCAGGAGCTCGCCGCCGTCATAGGAATCCGGTTCCGTAAGAAACAGGGTCGCCGAAAGGTCGGTGCGCAGACGGACCGGGGTTCCCGGCACGCCCCGTATGGCGTTGTCCACATGGGCATCGAACGCGCCGCCGCCTTCATATTTATTGAAGAGGGGCGGAAATATGCGCAGCGGCAGCGCCGCTGAAATGAAGAGACTATTCTGCGCCAGCGCATCCAGAATTCTGTCGCCGAGCGCTTTGGCGAGCGGGCTGTTTTCAGGTAGTTGTTTGTTGCGCTTCATTTCCCGCGACTGCGCGCCGGCGGTTGCGCGACCATCCACCCATTCCGCGGCGCCCATCTGTTCAAGGAAATATGCGACGTCGTCAGCGCCCAGCACATCGGGGATCGGCAAAAGCATGTCGTCTTCTTTCAAACGCAAAAGCCGCCGGCCAAAGAGCGGCCGGCGGAGTTTAGGTGATTAGTGGCAGAGAGGGAAAGCTGTCATCACCTCAGATGTCTATGTCGATGGTAAACAGGGCGGAGCGGCCAGGCGCGATGTATACGAAGGGGGTGCCTGAACGGTAGATCGCATCGTAGTAGACTTTGCCAGTGGCGTTCAGGACATTGAAGGAAACGCCGACGCGATCCGTCACCTGCCAGCCGCCGAAAAAGTCAAAACGCCAATAGTCGGGAATTTCCGTTCCGATGCCGACGGTTGTTCCGCCGGCGCGCGCGCCCTGATAATTCGCCTGTCCGCCAATATGGATGCGCTCGGTGATGTCGTAGCGGGACAGAAGCGTAAAGCTTTCCTCTGCGACATTGGGAATTTTCCCCCCGACATCAGCAGGGTCTGGCGCTTTGGTGATCTCCGCCTCAAGAAGTGAAAGTCCTCCGTAAAGGCTCCAGGCCTCCGTAACGTTTCCGGAAAAGCCGAATTCGATCCCCTGCACGCGCTGTTCGCCTTCGAGTGCGAAGGCTCCGCCGAAACCGGGCTCCACCTGCACGCGCGCGTTGGTCTTGTTGGTGCGGTAGATCGCGGCGGTGAGGGAAAGATGCTCGTCAAAGATGTTCCACTTTGCGCCCAGTTCGTAGGATTTGTTACGCTCGGGATCCAGGTCTTCCGTCGTTGCGGTGATGCCGCCATAGGAGTCGCCGAGGCCGTCTACTTGTTCGCCGGAAGGATTGGAAGAGGAGCCGAAAGACGCATAGATCGATGCGTTCGGCGCGGGCTTCCAGAGCGCGCCGAGATGCCAGTTCACAAAGTCGCTGTCGTTAGAGACCATGCTGTCGCCAAAACGGCCGCCGATGGATTCGACTTCAATCGAGTAATCGTCATACCGAACGCCGCCGAAAACGGAGAAGGCTTCGTTGAACTTGATCGTATCGAGAAAATAGACGGCGTTGGATTCGACTTCTGCAATGGAATAGGCGCCGCTTTCTTCAACCGGAAACGGCCAGGCCGCAAACGGATCGGGATTGAAAATCGGTTGCGTCACAGTGAAGGGCGTTATGGGATTGCTGGTCGACGGGTCTTCTGAGTCGAGGAACGCGAAGGGGCGGTTTTCAATATCCTCGCTGGTGATTTCAAAGCCCGCAACGATAGTGTGTTCAAGCCGGCCAGTCGTGAGGTCAATCGTGGCGTCAGTCTGGTTCGCGATATACTCGTTCACCGAATTACGGTTTTTCGGGTTGGCGCTCAGCGTCCAGTTGGCCGGGTTCGGATCGGTGATGTCCGGCCGCTCCGGCGCGGTCACCACATAGGCGTTGCCGGTTTTGCCGTAGCGGGTGACGCTGTTGAGCGTAATGTTGTCCGTCGGAGCGAATTCAATGCGGCCTGTGTAGATGTTGGCGAATGTCTCGCGGAAATCTCGATTGACAAGACCGTAGAATAAATCGCGCTGCACATCGAATGGCGCATTTTCAGCTGAATTCCATGGGTGGCCGTAGTCTGGCAGCTCATCCGTATCAAGATGATAGTAGTCGAGTGTGATGGCGAGCGCTTCCGTCGGCGTCCACAAGACCGCCGCCGCGGCGCCCCAGCGGTCATTGTAGACTTCATTACGTCCTGGCGTGTCTGATTCGTGATAAAGACCGTTCACGCGAAGGGCGAGGGTGTCGGAAAACGCGTAGTTGAGGTCGGCAGTGACGCGGTATGTGTCGCTCGTGCCGACTGTCGCCTCGACATCGCCGAAATTGGTGAGCTGCGGCGCCTTCGAAATGAGGCTGACGGCGCCGCCCGTAGAGCCGCGGCCGGCGAAGGCGCCTGATGGGCCTTTCAGGATTTCGATCTGCTCGACGGCGAAAACTTCGCGGCTGACAACGCCCGGATCGCGCACACCGTCGACATACACGTCGTTGCGCGCATCAAAGCCACGGATGAAGATGCGGTCGCCAAACGCGTTGCCGCCTTCACCAGTGCCGATCGTGACGCCGGGCTGCGTGCGGATAATGTCGCGGAAGGAGGTCGCACCGGTGTCGTCGATCAACTCTTTCGGAATGACGGAAACCGACTTGGCGGTGTTCAAAAGATCTTCGGTGAGTTTCGAAGAAGCGGAGCGGTCGATTTTGTATGGCGCTTCCGGGTCGGCAAAGGGGTTCGAGCCGCGCTTTTCGCCTTCGACGACGATTTCATCGCGCACTGTCGGTGCGGCTGAGGCGAGCAGGATTGTTTCCTGCGCCTGCGCGGCGGATAGACCACCCAGTCCTGCAAGTGCGGTTTGAGAAGCGATAAAGCGGAGAGATTTTGGCTGTTTGACGGAATTGCTGCCCACGGCGAGCCCCCATTGGAAATGACTGAAAACGAGACGGTTGGCGCCGGAGATCGCCCGGCGAGAGGCTCTTAACGCTGTTAAGAATCATTCGCAATAATTTTGCGAATGATTCTGATAATAAATCGCAAAAATGTGGCTGGTCATTGTTTATAGGGTGAAAATGCGAAAACCCTCGCGGGGCGTGCGAGGTGAAAAACGCTGATTTGGAGAAACTTTAGCGCAAGGCGTCCAGGATCGTCGCCGAAGCGTAGCCATCAGCGGGGAGGCCCGACTGTTTCTGCCAGGCCCGCAGCGCGCTTTTGGTGCCGGCGCCGATAATCCCGTCGACCGGCCCGGGGTCAAACCCTCGGTCTTTCAGCGCTTGCTGCAACGCTTTGCGTTCGTCCAGTGAAAGGGGCCGGTCATCTCTTGGCCATGTGGCGACAATTGCGCCGCTACGCCCGGCGATTTCTTCCGACAGAAGCGACACGGCGAGCGCATAGGCGGTGGACCGGTTATATTTCAGGATCGCGCCAAAATTATCGAAGACAAGAAAAGCGGGACCCCGCGCACCAGCGGGGATGATCAGGCGACCGCGCATATTCGGATCAAAGCGCTCGATCAGGCCGGGGCCTCTGATCGCTTCAACGCCGCCGGCGGCCCATTCAACGACGGCTTTTTTTATGTCGCTGTCGGCGAGGCTGTAATCGAAACCGGCCGGCAGCTTGACTTCAAGTCCCCACGGGTCGCCCGCACGATAACCTGAAACGCTGAGATAATTTGCTGTCGACGCAAAGACGTCGCCAAGATTCGACCAGATGTCGCGTCTTCCGTCGCCATCATGATCGACGGCGTAGGCAAGATAAGTGGTCGGGATAAATTGGGTATGGCCCATGGCGCCCGCCCAGGAGCCTTTCAGTTCACTACGTCCCGCATAACCATGCTGGATGATTTTGAGCGCGCCAATCAACTGGCTGCGGCCATAGCCCGTGCGGCGGCCCTCGAAAGCAAGCGTCGCCAGCGCCTGAATGGTGTCATGGTTTCCCATGATCGCCCCGTAAGAAGACTCAAGCCCCCAGATCGCAGCGACGATTTCCGCATCCACGCCATAGGCGTTTTCGATCAGCGTAAAGAGGCGCTGGTTTTCAAGATATTTTGTCTTGCCATTGTTGACCCGCGTCGCTGAGACGGCGCCGTCGAGATAATCCCAGATGCCGCGGGAAAATTCCGGCTGGTTGTCATTGAGTTCATAAACGCGCGGATTGATCGACAGGCCGGTCAACGCCTCGTCGAGAACACTTTGAGAAATACCGGCGGCGGCGGCCTCGGCGCGGAAGCTGTTGAGCCAGCGCTCAAAATCGGCAGGTTCCGCTTTGGCGCCGGAAAGGCTGGCGGCGGCGAAGATGCCTAGACTGATAAGCCAGTTTTTCATGCCGTCCCCTTTGGTCGCACGCGAATCATACAATCGGCTAAAAATCATGCCGCCAAAGCAATATTAAAACCCTACCATCCCCGCAAGGCCGGATTATGGCAAGCTTTGCGGGGGCGCGGCGAAAGGGCTAGGTTGCGCGGCAAAGGGGCGGCGCCCGCCGCCCGAAGTGTTAAGGATTAGACATGCTCAACCGCAAATTTTCTTCCTTGTTCGCAGTTTCGGCATTGGCGCTCGCTGCGGCTTGTTCTGGCCAGGACGCCTCGACCGCACCTGATAAGGCAGCGCCGGAAAAGGCGGCGGGCGAAGAAACAGCTTCCGAAGAGAAAATGGCGGCGGAGGAAGACGCTCTCAAAGCCATGCGCGCGCAATTCGCGGTGGTTGAGATGGACGCCGACACCTCCTTCCTGACCGAAGAGGAGCGGCAGGTTGTTAACAAGCTGAACCAAGTCGGCAATCTGATGTCGAAAATCTATCTGCGCCAGCGCAGCGAGATGAACCCTGCCTGGCGCGCTGAAATTGAAGCGGGCGGCGATGAGCTGCTTCTCGAGATGTTCGATCTTCATTTCGGTCCATGGGATACGCTTGATCACAACAAGCCGTTTTACGGTGACATGGAATTACCCGAAGGCGCGGCGTTTTATCCCGCTGATATGACCAAGCAGGAATTCGCCGCCTGGATCGCCGCGCATCCTGAAGACGAGGACGCGTTCACCAGCGGTTACACTGTGATCCGCCGCACCGATGACGGCGGCTTGAAAGCCATTCCTTATTCTGAGCATTATCGCGAGTTCCTGGAGCCTGCGGCGCAGCTCATGCGCGAGGCGGCGGATATCACCACCAATGAAAGCCTAAAGACATTCCTGACGCTCCGCGCAGATTCGTTCCTGTCTGACGATTACTACGAATCGGAAATGGCCTGGATGGACCTTGAAGGCCCGATCGAAGCAGCCATCGGGCCCTATGAGGTCTATACGGACGGCCTTTTCGGCTACAAGACCGCCTTTGAAGCCTTCATTACAATCAAGAATCCGGAAGAAAGCGCGGCGCTCGCCAAATACAAAAATTACCTCCGTGACATGGAGGCGAATTTGCCGGTCGAGGAGACCTATAAAAATTTCAAGCGGGGTTTTGAATCGCCTATCGCCGTCACTTATCAGGTCCATGGCGGCGGCGACAATGTGCCGGGCGTCCAGACCATCGCTTTCAATCTGCCCAATGACGAGCGTGTGCGCGAAGCAAAAGGCGCAAAGAAAGTTCTTCTCAACAATGTGCTTGGCGCGAAGTTTGACCGTATTCTGGCGCCGATGGCCGAAGACGTGCTTGTCGAAGAACAGGCGTCGCTTCTCATGAAGAAATACATGTCCGGCGAAACGCTCTTCCATGAGCTTTCCCACAGTCTGGGGCCGGGCACGATCACTGTAGATGGCGAAGAGACAACGGTGAACGCCCAGTTGCAGGAGCTTTATTCTGCAATTGAAGAGGGCAAGGCCGATGTGATGGGCGCCTATAATATTCTTTATATGATGGATCGCGGCGATATGCCGGCGACGGAGAAAGAGAATTTCCTCGCCACCTATTTTGTCGGACTCTTCCGCGCCATGCGTTTCGGCATCAACGAAGCGCACGGAAAAGGCGCTGCATTCCAGTATTCTTATTTCAAGGAGGCGGGCGCCTTTTCGTGGGACGCGCAGGCGGAACGTTACGTCATTGATTTCGCGAAGCTGGAACAGGCGATTTCTGACCTGACGCGCGATGTTGTTATCGTTCAGGGCGATGGCGACTATGACGGAGCAAAAACTTTCCTGAACACCTACGCGAAGCTAGATGACCATGCGGAGGCAATCATCGCCTCCCTAACGCACCTGCCCGTGGATATTCAGCCGGTCTACGAGGATGAGCTATAATTTGGAGAGCAGTCTTGATTTCAACTGTTGCGATAACAGACGTGTGCTTGTGGTTTAAGCACATTGAGGGCAGTCCTAGCCTATTGCACAGGCTTGAAGCGCTCTGCGAAGGGGAACTGATTATTCTCAACATTGATGGCGTTAGCAGTGTTTGGCAGCGTATGAGCCAAGGAAAGAATGCACACCCGACGTCTGGGCTGAAACCAGCCTGCGATTTGTGTAACAATTGGTGGCATGGCCTTTACAAAACCCGGAAGGGCGAAAGGGTGCAACTAGCACTCGCTGGGCAATAATTACTGGATATGATCGGATACCAAAAATGATCAAACCAAGAGCTCTGCTTTGGGGCGCGGCGCTTTTTTTTACGGCTGGCGCGGCGCATGCGCAAGCGCCCGACCCAGCGCATCTGTCGCTCGTTGCAGGCTATAAGGCAGCTTTCACCTGTTCGGCGCATTTCAACGCCGGGCGCGAGGTGGAGGAGATTGCGGGCGATGAACTTAACCGCATCTATCCTGATTATCGCGAGGCGATGGCCGCGCTGCCGGATGCGGTGATCGACGAAAAGGCGAAGACCGTCACGGTTCGGTATGATGGCGGCGCGCGCATCGCCGCCTGGCGTCCTTATCTTGGCTGTGCGCAACTGCCCGCCATGACGGGTGAAGGCGCCGCCGGAACGCTTCCTTATGTGAAATCTTTTTGGGATCGTGCGGCGCCAATTCCGTTGACTGAGCGCCTCAGCAATGACCCGGCGTTGCTGGATATTGCCGAAGCGGCCTTCGACCGCGCCACTTATGGCGCGGGCACGGAAACGACAGCGGTTCTCATCATCAAGGACGGCGCGATTGTTGCGGAGAAATACCGCGAAGGGTTTGATGCAACAATACCTCAACGCACATGGTCGGTGGCGAAGTCGATTGCCGCGACGGTGATTGGCGCTGCAGTCCATGACGGTCTTGTCGAAGTTGACGATCCAGCGGGCCTTAAAGCCTGGTCGTCGCCTGGCGATCCGCGCGGCGATATCACGCTTGAAAACCTGCTGCATATGTCCAGTGGGCTTACATCCCCGACTGCAGGAAACCGCACGGATGATGTTTATTTCGGCGGAGGCCGCGTCGTCGATCATGCGATCACGAACCGTCTTGTTGCGGCCCCGGGAACACGCTGGCGCTATGCGAATAACGACACGATGACAGCGATGCGGGTCCTGCGCGAACGCATGAACAATGATCAGCAATATATTGAGTATCCATTCTGGCGTGTGTTGTTGCCGCTCGGCATGGAGCACACATTTCTGGAAACGGACTGGAATGGTGATTTCGTCATGTCGTCCCAGGTGTGGACGACGGCGCGCGATCTTGCGCGTATCGGGCTTCTTTATCTGGCTGACGGCGTCTGGGAGGGGGAACGTATCCTGCCGAAGGGATGGGCCGACTACGTGGCGACGCCGGCGCCGGCCCAGCCGCCGCTGACGCGCGCCAATGGCGCCCAAATGCCGGGATATGGCGCCCAGTTCTGGCTCTTTGGCGAACGACATGGGCTTCCGGAAGGAACCTACGCGGCCCAAGGAAACCGCGGGCAATATCTGGTGATCATTCCGGCGCGGAACGTGCTTGTGGTGCGCCGGGGATTTGACGATGGCGGCGGTTTCGATATTGCGAAATTCTGCGCCGATCTCCTCGCCGCGCTGGAAGGCTAACCTTACCTGAAAGACAGGTTTTCCCTGACGAAAGTCAGAGCGGTCTTTCGACATCCGTCAGTAAAGGCGGTTTGTATGCACCCCTATGTCCTGCACTCAAAGAGAGAAGGAACAAGGCATGACGACCCATAGAAAAAACCTGCCGCAACTTGGAGACAGCATTTTTCTGACCGACAGCGGCATGGAAACGGATCTGCTATTCAACAAGGGCTTTGAGCTGCCGTATTTTGCATCTTTCACTTTGCTGAAGGATCAAAAAGGTCGCGCAGCGATGCGCGAATATTGTCTGGAGCATGCAAGGCTCGCAAAAAAATATGGCTACGGTTTCATTTTTGAAACGGCAACCTGGCGCGCAAGTCCTGACTGGGGGCCAAAGCTCGGCTATGACCGAGCTGCACTGAAGGCGGCGAATCGTGACGCCATCAGCTTTGTTGAAGAAGTGCGTGATGAAGCGGCGCTCGAGCAGCCATTTGTTATTTCGGCCAATGTTGGCCCACGCGGAGACGGCTACCAGACGGGCGCGCAAATGACAGCGAAAGAGGCGGAGGCGTATCACTCGTTTCAGGCCGAGATTTTCGCTGGAACGGCGGCGGACATTACGACGGCGCTGACCATGAATAACTCACCCGAAGCGATCGGTTTTGCGAATGCGGCGGCCGCCGCGGGAATGCCTTGCGCCGTATCTTTTACGGTGGAGACAGATGGGCGCTTGCCATCGGGCCAGTCGCTTGGCGAAGCGATTATGGAAACAGATTTCGAAGCGCGAACAGCGCCGGCCTATTACATGATCAATTGTGCGCATCCAACTCATTTCACCAGTGTGCTGCGCGATAGTGATCACTGGCTTTCACGGCTAAAGGGCGTGCGCGCCAATGCATCAAAATGCTCTCATGCGGAGCTTGATGAAGCGGAGACTCTGGATGACGGCAATCCGGGTGAGTTGGGGCTGGAAAACGCCGCCTTGCGGCGTCTGGTTCCCTCGCTGACAATTTTCGGCGGGTGCTGCGGCACGGATTTGCGCCATGTGGCGGCGATCGCTGAGGAAATCAGTCGGGCGAAAAAGGCGGCGGCTTAACCGCCCGTTCGGGCTAGCGTCACTTTCGAGCCGGGTTTGCGTCCGATTATTTCGGAGATCCAGACGCTCGTTTCGATCAGCGCATCTAGATCGACGCCGGTCTCAAACCCGGAGCGGGCGAGGGAGTAGACAACATCCTCGCTCGCCACATTACCGCTGGCGCCCTTTGCGTAAGGGCAGCCGCCAAGGCCGGAAACGGAGCAGTCGAACACCGTTACGCCTTCGCCGAGTGCGGCCCAGATATTGGAAAGCGCCTGTCCATAAGTGTCGTGGAAATGCCCGGCGAGGGCAGCGACGGGAACGTCCGCTGCGACGGCGCGGATCAGCGCTTTGGTTTCTTCCGGGGTTCCGACGCCGATCGTGTCACCGAGCGAGATTTCATAGCAACCCATTTCATAGAGGGCCTTCGCAACCGGAACGACCTGTTCGGGTGCAATCTTGCCCTCGTATGGACAGCCGAGCACGCAGGAAACATAACCGCGTACGTGGACCCCATCGGCCTTCGCCGCATCGATCACGGGTTTGAAGCGCTCAAGGCTTTCGGCGATGGAGCAGTTGATATTTTTTTGTGAAAAACTTTCCGACGCCGCGCCGAAGACGGCGACCGTATCGGCTTTCGCGGCGCGCGCGCCTTCATAGCCCTTCATATTGGGCGTCAGCACCGGATAGGAGACGCCTTTCGCGCGCTTGATCGTCGCCATCGCCTCGTCGGAGGCCGCCATTTGCGGCACCCATTTCGGCGACACGAACGCGCCGCCTTCGACATTTTTGAACCCGCAAGCGGCGAGTCGCTCGATCAGCTCGACCTTGGTGGCGACATCGACAGTCTGCTTTTCATTCTGCAAACCGTCGCGCGGGCCGACTTCGACGAGGGTGATGGCTTGGCTCACGCGCTTTCCTCGAATTCCACCAGCAAATCGCCGTCTTTCACCTGATCGCCTGCATTGAATTTATACGCCTTCACGACACCGTCATAGGGCGCCTTGATAGCATGCTCCATTTTCATGGCTTCCATTACGAGAAGAGGCTTGCCTGCCTCGATCGCGTCGCCCGGTTTCGCTGACAACATAGTGATGACCCCTGGCATGGGCGCGGTGAGCGAGCCTTCGCTGGAGTGATGACTGGAAATTCCGGCCAGGGGATCAGGAAAGGCGATGTCCCAATGATCCGCGCCAATCCATATCCGAAGCTTGTCGTTATGGGGTGCGGCAAAGGCGGAAAAATCCTCACCATCATGGGTAAGGCGCATGGCGTTATCCGTTGTAACGCCTGAAAAAGTAAACTGAACGGCCGGTTGCGCTTCGCGGCCTTCGCGCCGCGCCGCCGCCGATGCGTCGGGTTCCAGCGTCGCGTTGAAATGATCGCCCGCTTTCGAAAGGCGAAGCAGCGCCGCATGACCGTCATGCTCAAGCCACATGACTTCATGGCGCGGACGATTGAGACGGAAGCCGATCAGGCCATCGAGAGGACCATTGTTGTTGCTGGCGTAGCTGCCACGCTTCCACATCCCCGCCGCAGCCCATTGTTTCGGGCCGGCGGACGTTTCGGCGAACAGCGCTTCTTCATGCTCGTCAATAAATTTCGTCGAGACGTCGCCTTTGATAAAGTCCGGTTCGGCGGCGAGGGCGTAGAGAAAGGCCGCATTGGTTTCGAGCCCGGCGACGCGCGTTTCAGATAATGCTGCGCGCATGGCGCCCAGCGCTTCGTCACGGGTTTTACCCGACGTTACGACCTTAGCGATCATCGGGTCGTAGAAAGGCGTTATCTCCTGGTTTTCTTCGACGCCGGAATCGATGCGCGCGGTTTCGGATGGCAACAGCAGCGTTGTCAGCGTCCCAATGGATGGCGCGAAATTCTGCTTCGGGTTTTCAGCGTAAAGCCGCGCCTCAAAGGCATGGCCGTTCTCCCTGATCTCGTCCTGCGCAAGCGGCAGGCCTTCGCCCGCGGCGATGCGGAGTTGCCATTCGACAAAGTCGAGGCCAGTGATCATTTCCGATACAGGATGTTCAACCTGTAGCCGCGTGTTCATTTCCATGAAGTAGACGGCGTCATCTTCGGCGTCGTAGAGGAATTCAACGGTCCCTGCACCGCGATAATTCACGGCCTTGCCTGCGTCAACGCCGGCTTTCAGGAGTGCAGCGCGGGTGTTCGCGGGCAGGTTCGGCGCCGGAGCTTCCTCGATGACTTTCTGGTGACGGCGCTGCACTGAGCAGTCGCGTTCGAACATGTGGACGACCTCGCCCTTGCCGTCGCCAAAAATCTGTACCTCAACATGGCGCGCGCGCGTCACATATTTCTCGATCAGAAAGCGGTCGTCGCCAAAGGCGGATTTCGCTTCGCGCTGGGCGGAAGTGAGCGCATCTTCAAGATCGCTTTCCTTTGCGACCATGCGCATGCCCTTGCCGCCGCCGCCCGCCGTCGCTTTCAGGAGCACCGGATAACCGATGCGTGTTGCTTCCTTTTTAAACGTTGCAACAGCCTGATCTTCACCCTGATAGCCCGGCGTCGTCGGCACCTTCGCCGCTTCCATTAGATCCTTGGCGGCGGATTTCGATCCCATTGCGCGGATCGTTTCCGCCGTGGGCCCGATAAAGACGATCCCGGCCTTGTCGAGCGCGTCGGCGAAAGCGGCGTTTTCAGAAAGAAATCCGTAACCGGGATGGACGGCTTGAGCGCCGGTTTTTTTGCAAGCCTCGATGATCTTTTCCGCGCGCAGATAACTTTCTGCGGCGGCGGAAGGGCCGATATGGACAGCCTCGTCACAGGCGCGCACATGCGGGGCATTGCGGTCGGCGTCGGAGTAGACAGCGACGGTGGCGACGCCCATGCGCCGCGCTGTCCTGGCGACGCGAACGGCGATTTCTCCGCGATTGGCGATGAGAATTTTCTTGAACATTGCCTTAGCTCACCATGTCGAAAGCGTTGTGATAATGGATGGTGCGAATATCGCCGGGAGAGATGGGGCCAAAATCGTCATCACTGTGCGCGATAACCCGAAAAGCGTCGCCTGCGTCAAATCCGGCCCAGGTCATTTTGCGTTTTGCTGCGGGTTCAAATCCGAACCGGGCATAATAGTCAGGATCACCAAGAACCGCGATCAGCCGCGCATTTCGTGCGCGGCAATGCTGTAGCCCTTTCTCAACCAGTGCTGCGCCGACGCCCTGGCGCTGATGCTCAGGCGCAACGGCAAGCGGCCCAAGACCCAAGAGCAGGCCATCAAGCTCAGGTTTGCAGGTGATGGGCGTGAAGGCGCAATAACCTACGACAACACCACCTGTTTCCGCAACGAGCTCGATTTCAACGGCATGTTCGGACCATAATTTGCGCATGAGTTGCGCTTCGTCATCGCGGCCAAATGCGCTCGCAATGAGACCATGGAGGGCGTCATGGTCATCATCGACGGCGTCGCGAATGAGAAGGCCAAGCGTCATTCGGTCTTTTCCTACATTCTGAACACGCCGAAGCGCGTTTCCTCAACGGGAGCGTTCATCGACGCCGAAAGACACAATCCTAACACATCACGAGTTTGTGCGGGATCAATGATGCCGTCATCCCATAGTCGCGCGGAGGAATAATAGGGTGATCCCTGTTCGTCATAACCGGCGCGAATTTTGGTTTTGAATTCGTCTTCCTCTTCGGCGCTCCATGTCTCACCGTCGCGCAAACCGTCGCGTTTGACGGTGGCGAGGACGCTCGCCGCTTGTTCACCGCCCATGACGGAGATACGCGCGTTCGGCCACATGAACATGAAGCGGGGACTGTAGGCGCGACCGCACATGCCGTAATTACCGGCGCCGTAGGAGCCGCCGACAACGACAGTGAACTTCGGCACCGCGGCTGTGGCGACAGCGGTGACGAGCTTGGCGCCGTCCTTGGCGATGCCGCCTTCTTCGGCGGAGCGGCCGACCATGAACCCGGTGATGTTTTGTAAGAACACCAGTGGAATTTTACGCTGGCAGCATAGCTCGATGAAATGGGCGCCTTTCTTGGCGCTTTCCGAAAACAGGATGCCGTTATTGGCGAGGATGCCGACCGGATATCCGTGCAAGCGCGCAAAGCCAGTGACAAGGGTCGAGCCGTAGAGCGGTTTGAATTCATCGAAATCCGAGCCGTCGACAATGCGCGCGATGATTTCTCGCGCGTCATAGGGTTTGCGCGCATCAGCTTCTACGACGCCGTAAAGTTCTTGCGGATCATAGAGCGGCGAGCAGGGATCGGCCATCACCACCTCGCCGAGCTTCACCCAATTCAGGCGTTTTACGATATTGCGGGCGAGACCGAGCGCGTGATCATCGTCTTCGGCGAGATGGTCGGCGACGCCGGATATGCGTGTATGTGTGTCGCCGCCGCCAAGATCCTCGGCTGAAACAACTTCGCCAGTGGCGGCTTTAACAAGCGGCGGGCCGCCAAGGAAAATCGTGCCCTGCTTTTTTACAATCACAGCTTCGTCTGACATCGCCGGCACATAGGCGCCGCCTGCGGTGCAACTTCCGTGGACGATGGCGATTTGCGGGATGCCTTTTGACGACATTTGCGCCTGATTGAAAAAGATACGGCCGAAATCGTCCTTATCCGGAAAGACTTCATCCTGCATGGGCAGGAACGCGCCGCCGCTCTCGACGAGATAGACGCAAGGCAAGCGGTTTTCGAGGGCGATCTCCTGCGCACGCAAATGCTTTTTCACCGTCATTGGGTGATAGGTGCCGCCTTTCACAGTCGGATCGTTGGCGACGATCATGCATTCTACGCCATTGACGCGTCCGAGCCCCGCGACGACGCCAGCGCTCATGACATCACCAGAATACATTTCCCAGGCGGCGAACTGGCCGATCTCCAGAAAAGGCGAGCCCGGGTCGAGGAGGCGGGCCACCCGTTCGCGGGCTAGCAGTTTCCCACGCGCCTTATGGCGCTCGGCGTAACGCGCGCCGCCGCCCTCGGCGACCTTGTCCATATTGGCGTGAAGGTCATCGACCAGCTTTTGCATGGCCGCCGCATTGGCGGCGAAGCCTTCAGAACGCAGGTCGATTTTGGATTGAATGACGGGCATCCGCTTTTTCCATCTTGCCTTTGATCTATATACTAACCTATAATAGTATTGTCCGACAATAGGTTTATTAATGATTTAGGCGAATTTCGCGGGGTTATGAGCCTTTTTGAGCCGATCCCGCCCGAAAATGTCTAATCGAGAGGAGCGCTCCTATGCTTTCCAACAGCCAGGCATTCATGAAATTCGACCTGGATCCGATGATTGAGGAAATGCGCGAGATGGTGGCGCGCTGGGCGGCGGATCGCCTTGCGCCGAGGGCCGCGGAAATTGACGAAAAAAATCTGTTTCCCCGTGACCTCTGGCCAGAGATGGGTGAGTTGGGACTGCTCGGCATTACCGCCGATGAGGAGTTCGGCGGGACAGGTCTCGGTTATGTGGCTCATGTCGTGGCCATGGAGGAAATCTCGCGCGCTTCCGGCGCCGTTGGTCTTTCCTATGGCGCGCATTCCAATCTCTGCGTCAACCAGATCAGTCTGAATGGTTCTAAAGCGCAAAAAGTAAAATATCTGCCCAAGTTGATTTCCGGTGAGCATCTTGGCGCCCTCGCCATGTCTGAACCTGGCGCCGGCTCCGATGTCGTTAACATGCGCACGCGCGCCGTTAAAAAAGGTGACCGCTATATTTTGAACGGCAACAAGATGTGGATCACCAATGGTCCGGGCGCTGACACGTTGGTGGTCTACGCCAAAACCGAGCCGGAGGCGGGTTCGCGAGGCATCACGGCGTTTCTGATTGAAAAAGGTTTCAAAGGGTTTTCAACGGCGCAAAAGCTCGACAAGCTTGGCATGCGCGGCTCAGACACTTGCGAGCTCGTTTTCGAAGATTGTGAAGTGCCGGAGGAGAATGTCCTTGGTGAAGTGAATGAGGGCGTGCGTGTACTGATGTCGGGCCTTGACTATGAACGCACGGTGCTCGCCGGTGGTTCTCTCGGCATCATGCAGGCTTGTCTGGATGTGGTGCTTCCATATGTGCATGAGCGTCAACAATTCGGCAAGGCGATTGGAGAGTTTCAACTGGTGCAAGGAAAGCTCGCCGACATGTATGTGACCACAAACGCCGCCAAATCCTATGTCTATCAGGTGGCGAAGGCTTGTGATCGCGGTGAGACGACGCGTCAGGATGCGGCGGGCTGCATCCTTTTTGCGGCGGAAAAGGCGACGCAGATTGCGCTTGATGCAATTCAGCTGCTCGGCGGCAATGGGTATATCAATGAATATCCAACAGGTCGTTTGTTACGTGACGCCAAGCTATACGAAATTGGCGCCGGAACCTCGGAAGTGCGCCGTATGCTGATTGGCCGCGAGCTCTTTTCAAAAACGGCGTAAAGAATGTCAGAGCCAAAAGCCAAATTTGCGCCGCTTTACCGTGAGCCGGCATACCTCAAAGTCTATCGGGCTATTGAAGAGAATATCATCGAAGGCGGTTTATCTGACGGTGAGGCGCTGCCCATCGAAGCCCAGCTTTGCGAACAATTTCAGGTGACACGCTCGACTGTGCGTGAAGGATTGCGCCTGTTAGAACAATCCGGGCTGATTGTGCGTGGATCCCACAAAAAATTCATTGTAAAACGTCCGAATGCATCGGACGTGGCGGCGGCGGCGAGCCGCAGCCTCGCGCTTGGCGGTGTAACATTTAGCGAAGTCTGGGAAACACTTGCGATCTATTATCCGCAGGCGGCGCGGCTCGCCGCGACTCGTCTGAATGATGAAAGTCTTGCCGCACTGAATGCTGTCTGGCGCGCTTTGGACGCGAATGCGGGTGAAGATCACGACAAGACGGTTGCTTGCGCCGTTGAATTTTTTCAGTCTCTCGCAAAGGGCCTCGACAATCGCGTCATGCTTGCGATGTTGCAATCCCTGAACATGATGATCGGCGAGAGCCTACGCCAGGTGATCGGCAAGGCGCCAAATGCCCGCACACGCATTCTCAATGCGCAAAAGAACATTTTGGATGCTTTTTCCGCGCGCGATGAAGGCCTCGCGGAAGAATGGATGGCCAAACATATCGCCGACCTAAAGCGCGGTTATGTGGTGGCGAAAGTCGAAATGGACAAATCTATCCTTTAAGCCGATTTTTCCCTTTCAATGTAATCATCAATGACGCGGCCAAGCACGGTCATGGGTACGCTGCCGCCAAGGACGACGGCGTCATTGAATCGGCGGAAGTCATAGAGCCCGCCCAGCGCCGCTTTTGCTTTTTCGCGCAAGCGAACGATCGCGGAGTGCCCAACCTTGTAGCCGCAGGCTTGTCCCGGCCATGCGCAATAACGGTCAACCTCGCTTTGCACTTCATCGGGGTTAGAGCCATTATTGGTGACGAACCATTCAATCGCCTGTTCACGCGTCCAGTGTTTTGCATGAAGGCCGGTGTCGACCACAAGGCGGCAGGCGCGGAACGCAAGCGACTGAAGATAGCCGAGACGCCCAACGGGGAAGTCATCATAGACGCCTAGTTCGTCGGCGATCTGTTCGGCGTAAAGCGCCCACCCCTCGGAATAGGCGTTAAATGCCAGCAGCGACCGGATCAGCGGTTGCTTGAAGGTGTATTCGCCTTGCCAGACATGCCCGGGAATAGCTTCATGATAAGTGAGGTCCGCCAGCGTGTAGCGATTATGCAAATCCGGTGTGCGTAAATTAATCCAGAAATGACCGGGTTGTTTGCCGTCGATGGAGCCCGCCCCGCCATAGGCCCCAGGCGCCCCGGCTTCTACTTCCGGCGCGATACGGGTGACCTCAAGAAAGCCGGGCACCAGCGTTTCGAAGGCTTGCGGCATGCGTGCGCGAATATCGTCGAGCGTTTGATCGATGAACGCCATAATTTCCGCGCGGCCTTTATCGCCCTCGGAGAATTTGTAACGCGGATCGGCGGAGAGGGCTGTCATACGCGCGCCTACCGAGCCTTCCGTGTATCCGATAGAGCGCAGGATCGGGTCCATGCGCGCGTGAAGCGCAGCCAGTTCCTCAAGTCCCATTTCATGCACGTCATCGGGCGACATGGTCGTTGTCGTTCCAGCCTTGAGCGCCCAGGCGTAATAAGCGTCGCCCTCAGGCTGCGCCCAGACGCCCGCATTGTTCTTTGCGCGCGGAGCCAGCGCTTCCAGCGCTACAATTTGCCGTTCAATAGCAGGGCCGATTTTCGTTTCCGCGATTGCTTTTGCTTTTTCTGCATAATCGCCCGTAAGGCCATCGCTGCGCGATGCAAGCGAAGTGACAATCCCCCAATTCTCCACGGGCGTCCCGGCGGCGCCGTGCAACTGACCGAGTGTTTTCGCCATCAGAAAATCCGGAAGGATGACTCCGAGCTCACCGGCGGCCGCGGTGCGTTCCGTTTCACCATCAAGCTGGCCGGCGTAGGCTTCCATACGTGAAAGATAGGCGTCGGCGTCTTCACTTGTTTCAATAGCGTGAGCGGAATCAAGGAAGCTCGGAATTTCAACGAACGATCCGGTGTTTTGGGCGACCGCATAAGGGCTGTTGCGATAGGACCAGTTCGTGTTGAGGAGCGCCATGTCGCCATAAGGGAAGTCAAAGCCTTCGACGGATCGCTCAAAGACGTTGCGCACGACATCCACATTCAGCGCCTGATCGGGCGTCAGCGCCGCCGTGTCGAGCTTGCGCATCCGGGCGAGCATGTCACGGGCTTTGCCCTCAATGACGGCCTGTCCTTCAGGTGAGCGATCGGTGAGTCGCGATTTCAGAAAGGCGTATTTTCCGGTATCGATCCCGGCGCTGGACGCGCTTTCAGGATAGGCGGTCAGCATGAGGTCGGTCGCTTCATCGAGCAGGCTGTTCGGCGATTTTGCTGGACTGCCAACGCTGGCGCAGGCGGCAGGCAAAGCGGCGATCGCCGCTGTTGCGGCGGAAGACTGAAGCAGAGTGCGGCGCGACAGGTTCATCGATGGTGTCTCCGTTAAATGCGGCAGGATTTATTCTTGGTCTTTCAGCCAGTTCGGCTTTCGCTTTTCAAGAAAAGCGGTCACGCCTTCTTTGCCTTCATCGCTGGCGCGAGTTTTGGCGATCATCCCGGCTGTTTCCTCCATCACCGCATCGGCAAGCGGACGGTAGGCGACTTTATGAATAAGCTCCTGCGCCAGCGCCTGTGAATGCGGGCCGCAAACCAGCAATTCTCCGAGCGTTTCTTCGAGAGCGTCGTTCAGCGCATCCGCATTGACGACCCTGTGCAGGAGGCCGATGCGGCGTGCTTCAGCTGCGTCGAAACGCTCGCCCGTCGTGAAATAACGGCGCGCCTGACGTACGGTGATTGCTTGAATAACGAATGGGGAAATCACTGCGGGAATAAGGCCGAGGCGCACTTCGGAAAGGGCGAAGAACGCGGTCTCGGCGCCGATGGCGATATCACATGCTGCGATAAGACCGAGACCGCCGCCCATAGCCGGACCGTTTACCAAAGCAACCGTGGGTTTTGGCGAGTGATAGATGGAATAAAGCATGTGGGCGAGACGGCGAGCATCGTCCTTGTTTTCAGCGGCTGAAAATCTCGCAGCGCGTTTCATCATGTTAAGATCGGCGCCGGCGGAAAAAGCTTTCCCGGCGCCGGTTAAAACAATAACGCGCACATTTGGATCGGCGTTGAGACGGCCCATAGCTTCACAAATTTCGCTGATCAGCTGTTCATTGAAAGCGTTACGGATGTCCGGGCGGTTCATGGTGAGCCGCGCGACGCCGCGCGAATCGATAGTCGTGATGAGGACCTGTTCTGACATTGTCGTTCCTTGCGAGCTTAACTGCCGAAGCGCGTTTCCCTTTGCTTTTTAACGGTCTATCAAAGCGGGAAGAGGAAGGAAACAGGAGGCGGCAATGGACATCGTCCCAAGCGGCGGCCCCTGCGGCGCGAGCGTTACAGGGCTGGACCTCACAAAACCTCTGGGCGATCAGGTGATCGCCGACATTCGTGCGGCATGGCTCGACTATCATGTGCTCGCTTTTCCCGATCAGGCTATGAGCGATGATGATCTGGAGCGGTTCACGCTTTATTTCGGGCCTTTTGGGGATGATCCGTTCATTGCGCCAATTCCGGGGCGCAAACACATCATTGCAGTGCAGCGCACGGCGGATGAGACGTCGCCGATTTTCGCCGAGAGCTGGCACACCGACTGGAGCTTTCAAGAAGCGCCGCCAGCCGGAACCTGCCTTTTCGGGATCACCGTGCCGCCCCATGGCGGCGATACGCATTTCGCGAACCAGCATCTCGCGCTTGAGCGTATGCCCGACGCATTGCGTGTGAAACTCGAAGGCAAAGCCGCCATACATTCAGCGCGCGTGCCTTATGCCAAAGGCGGTGTTTATGGCGACGAAGACAGCAAGCTGAGGTCCATGGATATTCGCGCGTCCGATGAAGCGCTGAAAGCGGAATGCCGCCATCCGATCATCACGAAACATCCCGAGACCGGCCGGGAAGGCATTTATGGCTGCATCGGCTACATCACCGGATTTGCGGATATGGAACCAGATGCCTCAATGGCGCTTCTCGCTGAACTCTATCAATGGCAAACGCGCGAGGAGTTCGTTTACGCCCATAAATGGGAACCCAACATGCTTGTCATGTGGGACAACCGTTCGGTCCTGCATCGCGCCACCAGCGGCTATGAAGGCCATGCGCGTTTGATGCATCGGACGACGATTGGCGCGCGTTAAACGCTGATTTTCTCCAGAGCGCCTTTAAGCGGGGTTGGAAGGGTCGCAGGACGTCGCGTTTCCCGGTCCACATAAACGTGAACGAAATGGCCTTCGGCGGCGGGCGCGTCCTCGCCCTGTTTGAAAATCGCCAGCTCATAGCGCACGGATGAATTGCCGATCTTGGCGACGCGAAGCGCGCCGTCGAGCTTTTGCGGAAATTCCAGCGGCGCAAAATATTTGCAGCCTGTCTCAACGACAAGACCGATGACTGCGCCCTGATGAATGTCCAGCGCGGCCTCTCCGATCAGATACTCGTTCACGATCGTGTCGAAATAGCCGTAATAGGCGACATTGTTCACATGGCCGTAAATGTCATTGTCGGCCCAGCGCGTTTGCAGCGGCAAAATATGCTTGTAATCGGCGCGTGTTGTTTGTGGCTTCACTTTATTCTGTCCTTGACGGGAATGACCAGTTTCAGCCCCGACCAAATATCGTCAACGGCGCAGACCTTGACGTCGACGAGGCCAATTTTCAAGGCGAGCTTGCGCACGGTGTCTTCCGTGACCGATGACGGAACGCCAGAGGATTTTTTTGGCCATGACACCCAGATCATCCCGTTTGGCGCCAGTTCTTTTTTAAGCTTTGGCAAAGTTGTGGTGAGTTGCGTCGCGCTGGAGGTGAAAAAATGCGCATAGTCATAGGGACCGTCGCTGACGCCGCGGGTTGTTTTCGCGGTTTTCAAGCGACCCCAATGTTGAAAGCCGGAGAGGTCTTTCACCTCGTCCGGCACAGCCACAAGCAGCGCTTTCTGGCCGTCCTTGACGCCGAGTTTTTTCAAGAGCGGCGTGCCGGAATAGCCGGCGCTCATCAAAGCACTTCCGTATAAAGCGCGAGGGCGTCTTCTTCGGAGACGGGCCGTGGATTGTTTTTCATGAGGCGTTCGATCTTTGCCGCGTCTTCGGCGAGTTTGGGAAGGACGTTATGTGAAACGCCGACCTCCGACAGGCGGCTTCTAACGCCCGTGGCGGCGCAGATTTCAACCATTTTGGCGACAAACGCCTCAGCGCGCGTTGTGAAGTCGCCGGTGTCGTTGGCGCCGATAACATCGCCAAGCTCAGCATATAGCGGCGCGGCGGCGGGAATGTTGAATTTCAACACCGGCGCCAGCATCAGCGAATTCGCTAGCCCGTGCGGCACATGGAAATGAACGCCAAGGGGGTAGGCCATGGCGTGGACGGCGGCGCAGGGCGCGTTCGCAAACGCCTGGCCCGCCAGCATGGCCCCGAGCAACATGGCCTCCCGCGCTTCGATGTCGTCCGGCACGTCGCAGGCGCGCTGGATATTGGCGGAGAGAAGTTTCAACGCTTTCGCCGCGAGCGCGTCAGAGACCGGATTCTTTTTGAGCTTGGTCGTATAGGCCTCAATGGCGTGCACCATGGCGTCGATGCCCGTAGCGCTCGTCACATGGCGCGGCATGGACAAGGTTAGGGACGCGTCGAGGATGGCGAGGTCGGCGTAAAGCTGCGGGCCGAGGACGCCCATTTTCTGGTCGTCTTCAGTGGTGATGACAGAAATATTCGTGACTTCGGAGCCGGTGCCGGAGGTCGTGGGGAGGAGAGCGAGGGGAACGCGTGCGCCTCGCGCCTGATCGATGCCGTAAATCTCTTCGAGGATTTGTGTTGAGTTGATCAGGCAGGCGATGACCTTCGCCGTGTCCATGGAGGAGCCGCCGCCAAAACCGATCACGCCGTCGGCTTTGTGTTTGCGCGCTTCTTCAATGGCGCCTTTGACGACTTTCGCCGGCGGGTCCGCCTCGACCCCGTCGAATAGTGCGTAGTCGAGTCCCGCTTTTTCCAGACCTTTCAGCGCGCCGTCGATCAGCCCGGCGCCAACGACGCCCTTGTCGGTGACTACGAAGGGGCGAGTCATACGTGGTTTGACAATCTCTCCCAGCCGCGAAGCCGCGCCGGTTTCGAAGATGATGTTCGGGACGGTGTCGAAGGTGAAGTTCATAGCTAGTCCGATATCGTCAGTTTTAACTCGTCGCCATCAGGCAGATATTTTATTTGGTGCGCTAGATCGCCAGAGGAACGTATCAGCTCAGATATAGCGATTACGCCAATATTGTCTTTGTCATAAGAGCCGCCGAGCACTGCGGGAACTTTCAGGCAGAAGCAGCGATTAGGTCCAAGAGCCCCAAATTTTTCGTTTGCGAGCGCCACCAGATTCCCCATTTGCCAGTCAACCTGGAAGTTGGCGTCTTGTTGGAGAGAGTGATATCCGTTTTCGTCGTATGCGATGCGGGTGATGGATAATTCTTCAGGCATGATGCGCCAATATTGCTGATGGTCATCAAAAAAGATGATATTCCCGAATGAATTGATATCAACAATTTTAGCAGGCTTAACGTCAGCCCAAGCCCATCCCTCCCAGATATCATCGAGCAGCGTTGACATTGTCTATCAATGAAACCTCACCAGCCGTCCGGGCCGGGCCTTCGTCACTTCGTCATTGGCGATCACCTGTTGGCCCGCAACGAATGTCGCGCGGTAGCCGGAGACCGGTTGAAGCAACCGCTGACCCCCAGCGGGGAGGTCTTTCACCATGCTCGGTGGGCCGAGACGCAGCTTGTCGTGGTCTATAATGTTTATGTCGGCGCGCATACCGACTTTCAAGCGTCCGCGATCTTTCAGGCCCAGATAATCCGCGCCGTCGGCGGTGAGCATCTGGATTGCGCGCTCCAGCGGTATCTTCCCGTGATCGCGATCGCGGCACCAATAGGAGAGAAGGTAGCTCGGAAAGCTCGCATCGCAGATCGTGCCCACATGGGCGCCGCCGTCGGAAAGGCCGGGCAGCGCCTTCGGGTGGGTCAGCATGGCGTGGACATTATCGTAATTGAATTCGGTGTAATTATAGATCGGGAAATAGATGAGCTGTTTCCCGTCGAGCTCCAGCAATGTGTCGTAAAGTTTTTCCATAGCCGAAACACCGTCGGCCCGTGCTTCGGCGCCGAGCGATTTGTCCTGCGGCTGCTCGTAATCGGGGTCTTCACCCAGACGGAAGAATTTGTTGGCGACAAGTTCAATCGCCGCGATCATCGTGTCGGCGATCGGCGGCACGGAGGAGCCGGGTCCGGCGAGTTTGACCGGCGTTTCTGCAAGGCACTTTTTCTTGAATTCCGGATCGCGCATGATCGCAACGCGTTCCGCCAGCGGCTTGTCCTTGATGGCGATGTAGCTCGGCTGCGCCATTATCGGGTGAAAGGTGCATTGAAGCCCCTGAAACACGCCGATCGCGCGGGGCGCGACCTGCACATTGAACTCGACGCCTTCTTTATTCAGGCGGTCAGTCTCATCGAGAATGCGCCGCCAGTCATTCGACTTCATGTCCCGCTGCATCAGGGAGATGGAGGCGGGTTTGCCATTGCCCGCCCGCACGAAGCTTTCGACGATCTTGAATTCATCGTGGAACTGGTCGCCCTCGCGTTCCAGATTGAAGTCATTGACGATCTGCAACACGCCATGGTCAAGATCGGCAAGCGCGCCGGAAAGCGCTGTCAGTTCCTTTTCACTCGCCTCGGCGCTCGGTGTCCACTCGCCGTCGGCGGTGCGGTGCACGTCGGTGCGGCCAATAGAAAAACCGGCGGCGCCGGCCTCCATAGCTTCGCGTACAATCCGTTGCATCTCGGCGATGTCATCGTCGGTCGCCTCTTCAAAGGCGCTGGCGCGCTCCCCCATGGCGTAGACGCGCACCGGGTCATGGCCGATCATCACCCCGAAATCGATGGTGTGGGGCATCGCGTCGATGGCGTTCATATAGTCCGGAAAACTTTCCCAGTTCCATGTCAGCCCTTCATGCAGCGCGGTGCCTGGAATATCCTCAACGCCCTCCATCAGGCGCACGAGCCGGTCATGATCGGCCTTTTTCACCGGCGCAAAACCAACGCCGCAATTTCCCATGATGATCGTCGTGACCCCGTGATTAACGGAAGGTCTCAGTTCTTCATCCCATGAAATCTGACCGTCATAATGGGTATGGAGGTCGATAAAGCCGGGCGTCACGATGCCGCCGTCTGCGTCGATCACTTGTTTTGCGTCGCCTGCGCAGGCGCCGATCTCTGCGATCTTGCCATCCTTCACCCCAATATTGGCGTGAACAGGCGCGCCGCCGTCGCCGTCATAGATAAGGCCGCCGGTGATTTTGAAGTCGAAGGTCATGTGCGTTTCCCGGAATCTATTGTTCTGTAGAGGAGGATCATAGCGCCGCCTGAAACGAAGTGCCAAACGCCCCATACAGCGGCGATGGCTGCTGCGCCTCCAAGACCCTTTAGCTGGGCAAGGATGAGCACAATCGCAAGGCCAGTGTTCTGAATGCCGACTTCGAATGTCAGGCTGCGCCGACGGGGCGCAGAAGCGCCGAGAAGTCGCCCTGCGCCTGCGCCAAGTGCGAAGGCCGACGCGTTATGCAGCGCGGCCGGTATCAGGATGAGCGACCACGCGGGTAGTAGGGCGGCCGTCAGTTGGATAAATCCATCAATAATCACAATAACGAGGATGCCGGCGCCGAAAAGGGCGAGCGGTTTGCGGAATTTTTCTGCAGCGGCGGGAAAATACCGGGCGCCCAGCATGCCGAGCGTCAAGGGCGCGGCCAGCATCACTGTCGTCTGGATGACAAAGGCGGTGCGGTTGAAATCGATGGTGTCCAGAAGCTGCGCCGTGGGTGGGTACAGTTCAGACCAGAAAAGAATCGCCGCTGGTGTCCAGACTGCGGCCACGACACTCGATCCGGCTGTGAGGGACACTGAATAGGCCGTGTCGCCTCGCGCGCTCCAGGTCATGAAGTTCGATACATTGCCGCCAGGGCAGGCCGCGACGACGATCATCCCGAGCGCAATAGACGGATGGGGATGTATGATTGCGACCAGCGCCAGCGTCATCAGCGGCAGGCCGATCAACTGCGCTGCAAGCCCGCCCCAGAACAGTTTGGGATCGGTTTTCAGGAATGCAAAATGCTCAGGTTTCAGGCCAAGCGCGATGGCGAAAATCATGATTATAATCGCCGCCGCCAGCATGAGTTGCGATGACAGCGAAAGGGCGATGGTCAGTTGATCGAGTGCTATTGCGTCCATGCGCGGCTTTTAACCGCCAATCGCGAAAAACAGAATGGCGCTGCACAGCAAAAGCATCATTGGTTTAGTAATAACCCCAGAGCAAAAGCCGGCTCATGATCAGCAGGATCGCGAGCCCGGCCCAGAAGGTGAGCCGCAGCCTTAAGGCGCCATACCATTTCGGGAATATGCCGCTGTTTGTCGCGGCGAGATCTCGCATCAGCAAATAGAAAAGCAGGATGAGGACAATGACATGGCGCCAGGCTGCGCCAAGGGCCATCATGAAGACGCCGTCAGGCAGGATTGCGGCAAAAGCGACGAGCGTAATCAATTGCCCCGGTAAGAAAGACTCTTGCAGCTTTTGCCCGGGATTGAGCGTTGCGCCTGCGCCAGCCCCGGAAAGATAGGCGATGATGACCGCTCCATAGGCGAGGGCGATGAGATGGAAATCGAGGGCGATTTGAGTGGGGATTATGGCGGGGCTAAGCCACAGCGCCGCAGCGGCGATGAAAAAAGGCGCAAGCCCGTAAAACCCAAGCTGCGTCATTTCCGCTTTTTGTCTGGCTTTAGCCATATCTGCCCCTCCCGCACGCTACCTGTCCGCGCGAGAATAGACCAGAAATCCTATTTGCGGAATGCAACACTCGCCGCCCAGCCGGCGAGCAGCGAGAGTGCGACGCAAAATATCCCATAGGAAACCGGGCGCTGATGGGCGAAATCGTAAATCCGGCGCTCAAGGCCGACGCGATTGACGGCCAGCGCCGCCACATCGGAGCCGATTAGTTCGCCATCGCGGAAAAGATAAACTGCGACCTCATATTCGCCCACGGGCGTGTTGGCGGGAAGGCCTGCGGTAATGGTGAACAGCGCGCCTTTCTTGAACTCTATGCCGCCAATATGACTGCGATAAAGGCCGAGATCTTCCGCCTCGCTGAGAAAGGCGCTGCGATACAGACCGGCATTATTTTCATCCGCGGGCGCATGCGTCGCGACGACGATGTCGAGATAGTCCGCATCGAGACGGTATCGGTCCTGCACTGGCAGTGGAGCGATATCGTCAATTTCGCGGGTCGAGTAGGTGAGATAGAGCCCCGGCGCGCTGTCGATGAGATGCGCAGGGCCCGGCGTCCAGATAAGATTGTTCTTTTCCATCTGCCGCACTTTAAACTGCGTTTGCGGACCCTGAATGACGGAAACAATATCAACGGATGCAGGATTATCGAGGCCTGTCACGGCCCCGAACAGGGTCAGGCTGGCGCCGGCGAAGCCAGTATCGACTTCGACCCGGTCATTGGTGAGCGCCACTTCGATATTCGCCGCGCTCGCCGGCGTGATCATCAGGATAAGAGCAAGAAGAATGTTTTTCATCACAGACCGTCCACGATGAAAAATGACGGGGGCGGCAAAGCGAGTCCGATCAGAAGTCTTGCGCAAACGCCAAGGACAAGCAGCGCGAGCAGGGCGCGTAAATGTTCAGCTTTCAGCCTGACCCCGACGCGGACACCGAGCTGCGCGCCGACAACGCCGCCGCTGAGCAAAAGCAGCGCCAGCGCAATGTCCACTGTCTGGTTTGTCGCGGCGTGAAGAACTGTCGTGATCGCGGTGACGAAAATGATCTGAAACAGCGATGTGCCGACGACGACACTGGTGGGCATGTTGAGGATATACAGCATAGCGGGCACCATGATGAAGCCGCCGCCCACACCCAGCATGGAGGCGAGGAGCCCAACGATGAAACCGAGCGCGATAGGCGCAATGGGGCTGATATAAAGTGCTGAGGCGCGAAAGCGCATCGCAAAGGGGAGTGCGGCCAGCCAGGTGGGGCTGCGGCGCTTGCGGGCGTGTTTCTGTTTTTCTTCCGGTGAGTGCAGAAGCGAGCGAATGCTTTCCCACAACATCAGCCCGCCGATAAGACTGAGAAAGATGACATAGGAAACGGAGATTAGCGTATCGATCTGGCCGGTTTTGATCAGCATTCGAAAAACCAGAACGCCGATGACCGACCCGACGGCGCCCCCGGCGACCAGAAAACCGCCCATTTGAAAATCGACCGTTTTGCGTTTCAGATGCGCGAGCGCGCCAGACACTGATGAGGCGACAATCTGTGAGGCCTCGGTGCCAACCGCGACCGCTGGAGGAATGCCGTAAAAGATAAGGAGCGGCGTCATCAAAAAACCGCCGCCGACGCCGAACATGCCGGATAGAAAGCCGACAGCCGCGCCCATGGTGATCACCACAAATGGATCGACTGGCATCTCCGCGATGGGGAGATAAAGCTGCATGAAAAGCCGACGAACCCCTGATACGCGATAAGGGCGCGGGCGTCCGTGTTGTTATGCTTTCAACGCCAGCGCGGATGATGCGGCGTTTATAAGCGCGCCTGCGCCTTTGAAACAAGTAAAGGCCGACCAGTCTTTTGAGCGCGGGCCTTGCGGCGTTTTAGCCGGCGGCGTTCAGATTGGCGGCTTCGTCAGCCTGTTCAGCCGTCCAGGCCGATACATCTGCGTCAATTTCCGACCGTGTTTCCGGAGAGAGCGCAACAGCGACGCCAGCAGCGAGCGGTTGAGCCTGAGTGTCGCCATTCGCCGCCGCGAGTGAATACCAGTAATAGGCTTTGGTTGCATCCTGCACCGGCGACGCGCCGTCTTCACTTGGATGATAGATTGCGCCGAGATTGTATTGAGAATCGACTAGGCCGAAATTCGCCGCCCGTTCGAACCATGCGATGGCTTCCTGACTGTCGGCCGGGCCGCCGTCGCCGCGCGCGGTCATGACCCCAATGCGGTGCATGGCGAGAACGTTGCCGCCATTAGCGGCGCGGCGGAACCAGAGCCGGGCCTGACCCAGATCCTGCTCGACGCCCTGGCCTGTTTTGTAAAGTTCGCCAAGCTGGAGCTGCGCCGGAGGATAGCCAAGCGCGGCGGCGTCCTGAAGTTTTGCGATCGCGGATTTTGCGCCGGTTTCGCTCGTCGCAGCGGCGAGTGCGTCCATGCTCTCGACATAGAGCGCCTGAGGGTCGGTTGCGGGCGCCTCTGGCACGGATGGAAGCGTGGAGTTTGATTCCTGTGCAGCTTCAGCAGGCGTCTCGGTCTGTGCAATCGCTGGAGCGGGCGAGCTGGCGCCTGCGTCGGGTTTGAACACGAAATCCTTCATGAGATAGGCAAGCGCCGCGAGCGCAAGCAGAATAGCAACGCCAAGCGCAATGGTTAGCGGTTTGGCCGAACTTGTCGATTTGAGTGTATCAAGCGCAGCCCGGTCGCCATTCCCGCGGCGGGTTTCGAGATCGTTTTCATCAACTGACGAGGCCTTTGCCTTGGGCGCCAGTTGCTCGTCCGCCTCTTCGTCTTTACCGCGGCCAAGGCGCGCTTTGGCGGAGGCGAGCGCCGCAGCGAACTTGCTGAACCGTCCGGGCTTGGCTGCATCCTCTTCTTCCGGCGCGGCAGTCTCAGATTCAGTAAAGCTGAGCGTCTCTGCGGCTTGATCGGCTGGCGCTGGCGCCGATTGCGCTTCAGGCGCGGGATGAGAACTCACATCCGTCTCGGCATGGCCTTCTTCGGCGGCGCGTTTCTGGCGCGCACGGGCGGCGAGAATGGCGCGTTGTTTTGCCGTCAGCTGACTACGGCGCGGGCGTCCATCTTCCCCTTGGCTTGCGGCTTCACGCGCGCGCCGGCGGGCCGCTTGCAGCATGTCTTCCTTAGGCTCGGGGGCAGTGGAAGGTTCTTCTTCTGACGGGGCGTCAGAATCGATCGCCATAGAGGCGGCGAGCGAGGCGGTGTTCGGCGCCTGCTCATCTTCATCGTCTTCGCTGTCATCGGCGGCGGTCGGCGCTTCCGCTTCGGCCGCGCCAAGCTCGTCATCCTCTTCGTCATCATCATCATCGGCGAGGCCTTCGCCGGTGAGGGCGCTTCTGACTTCGGCGAGAAGCGATTCTGCGTCGTTCATGGCGCCGCCATCGTCTTCATCCTCGTCAGTGCTAACGAGGATGTCGTCTTCACTTTCTCCTTGAGCGCCGGCGTCTTGCGTCTCGTCGTCGATCTGGAAGCTGAAATCGTCGGCGGGCTCATCGTCGGCCTCCGCCTCCAGAGGTTCAGCCCCTCCTTCATCTGATGATGCGTCCATATCATCGGCGAACGCAAAGGGATCTTCTTCAGCGCTATCGTCTTCCGCCTCCATGGCGGCGACAGCCTCCTCGATTTCGTCGGCCACTTCGTCAAGATCGTCGCTGGCGCTGGTGGCCGGCTCCGGCTCAGCCTGGGCTGCAGGCGCCGTTTCCATGACCTCCACCGCAGCAGGCGCTTCCGGCGCGGGTGCTTCCGTGCGTCCAAGCGTGTCAAAGCGAGCGTTTATCTCTTGCAGGGAGCGGTGCAGCGCTTCGAGTTTGTCTTCGGTTTCCGCGCGCGCTGCGGCGAGAACAGCCTCCACATCGGGCGTGTCATTCTTTTCTTCGGCGACAAGCTGTGTGCGCACTTCTGCGATGGTTTCGGTGACTTTCTGAACGCCGTCGGCGCTGCGTTTCTCCGCCGCTTCGATCTGGCCCGAAAGTTTCGCGATCGTTCCTTCAAGGGCGCGGATCTGATCGCCGCCGCGTTTGATCTCATCGCCGAGGACGCGCAACCTTGCGCCGGTGCGCTCGACAAATTCCGGATCGGAAGAATCGACCGCTTCGTTTTTCAGGGCGGCGGCCTCTTCTGCGATGCGTTCGGCCTTTGCGACCCGTTCGGCAAGGTTCTCGATGGCCGATTTCAAGGGGCCGAGCTCCGCCGGTTCGCCAGCGCCGCCTTCGCCCACGCGGTCGATACGCTCAGCGAATTCCTGAAGCTGGGCTTCAGCGGAATCGAGGCGGGTAAGGGTGGTGCGCTGAGCGTTGTTGAATTGGACAGCAACCTGGGTGACGGCTTTTTCAAGCGCTTTCAGCGCATCAATGCGGCCGCGGTCGCCGCCAGCGCGCTCGAGCTTTTCAACGCGCTGTGCGACATCCTCATAAGACCCTTCGGCGGGCTTTACACGTTCGAGGCGCTGCACGCGCTCGACGAAGCCGCCCATATTGCGGCTGAGGTCGGCGACGGCGGCGGCGTTTTTAGATTCAGCGTCAACGACGCGATTGCGCAAATGCTCAATAGCCGTGACGATGTCGCGAAGCTTCAGGCCTTCGACTTCGGCGTCGGAAAGGGCGCCGTCGCCGCCTTCCGCCTGACTGTAAATCATCTGGTTCAGCCATTCGCCGACCGTCATGCCTTCGCGACGCGCGGCTTCCTTTGCAGTTTCGCGCGCATCGCGCTCAATGCCTTTGACGCTCCAGGGCGCGTTCGATTTCATGGCTTTCCACCGTCATTCGCTGGGGCGTTTCCCCTCCCACCCGGCTGAAAAAGCACAGTCTCCTGCGCCGGTTTCAAGCCGAACAGGTCACCGTTAAGGTGCTTCGCGGCGCCCGCAAAGCCTTAATGGGACAGGAAAAACCACCAATTCTTAATGAAAGGTTAAAGCTGATTCGCTGCGTTTCGGGGACGCAAATGGGCGATGGTGGAAAACCGGCGCCGGTCCCTCAGGCTGCGGCCTCAGTGGCGACGCGCATCCAGTGGTCGAGGCGCTCCCTCAGGCGCGCTGCCGAAATCGGCTTCGAGACATAGTCATCCATGCCAGCCGCAAGGCATTTTTCCTTGTCGTCCTTCAGCGCATGGGCGGTGATGGCGATGATCGGCGTGTGCTGGCCGGATTCACCTTCAGCCTCACGAATCGCTTTCGCGGCTTCGAACCCGTTCATTTCCGGCATGGAGACGTCCATGAGAATGACCGAAGGCTGGCATTCGGCGAAAAGCGCCAGCGCCTCACGGCCATTGAGGGCGATTTTATAGCTGAGGCCGGTTTCTTTCAGGATATGTGTGAGGACGAGCCGATTCACTTCATTATCTTCGGCCACGAGGATGTCGAGGCCGCCAGAGCTTGCCGGAAGGGCGGGTTCGGGTCTTTCCGGCGTTGCAGACTGGGCCTCGGGCTGTGCCGCCGATTGGGTTTCAGGCCCGGGCGCCGGATTTTCGGCGCTGGAGTTTTCAGCGTTTGGCTTTTCATGAAGCACGCGCACGATGGTCTCAAAAAGACGTGCGGCCCGGGCCGGCTTAGTGAGATGGGCGTTGACGCCGAGCGACATGAACCCGGCGCCGCCGGCGGCCTCATCCACCGAGGTCAGCATCACAATCGGCAGATCGTTAAAGCCGGGGTCGGCGCGCAGCACCATAGCGAGGTCGGCGCCAGTCATGCCCGGCATGTGATGGTCGAGGATTAACAGATCGGGTTTGCCGGTCTCAGCATCGCGCAGCGCGACGAGGCCTTCCTGCGCGTTTTTGTAAAGAGCGCACTCAAAGCCCCAGCTGGCGAGCTGTTCTTTTAAGATTTTGCGGTTGACCGCATTGTCGTCGATGACTGCAATGCGGGCGCCGGAAAGATCCACCGGCGCAAGCGCAGCTTTTTCTTCGCCCTGATGATCCGGAAGAACGATAGAGAACCAGAAGGTCGACCCTTCGCCAACCTTGCTTTCAACGCCAATCTCGCCACCCATAAGCTCGACAAGTGATGCGGAAATAGCAAGGCCAAGTCCGGTGCCTTCATGTTTGCGCGTCGCAGAGTCGTCGACCTGACTGAATTTGTCGAAAATCGTGGCGCATTTCTCTTCGGGAATGCCCATGCCGGTGTCTTCGATTTTGAAGGTCAGCTTATAGCCGCCTTCCGTCGGCTCACCCGACAGATCAGCGAGAATATGGCCCTTATCCGTGAACTTCGCCGCATTGCCCATCAGATTGGTGATGATCTGGCGCAGACGGCCGGCGTCGCCGACAAACATCGCTGGCAAGTCGGGCTGAACGCGAACGGCTAGCTCAAGGTTCTTTTCAAGGACGCGCGAGGAAATCAGGAGCGCGACATCTTCAACCGCTTCTGCGATGGAAAACGGCGCTGGATGCAGTTTCAACTGGCCAGCGTCGATTTTGGAAAAATCGAGAATGTCGTTGATAATCGTCAGCAGCGCTTCACCCGATTTCAAAATCGTCGAGGCATAGGTGGATTGCGTTTCATCAAGCGCGGTCGAGCATAGCAGCTCCGCCATGCCCATGACGCCGTTCATGGGCGTGCGGATTTCGTGGCTCATATTCGCAAGGAAAGCGGCCTTGGCTTTTTCAGCAGCCTCGGCTTTGCGTTGTGCATTTTTAAGCACGGAGATGTCGGAATAGGTGACGATGATCTGGTCGTCACATCCTTCGATCGCTTCGATGAGGAGATGCTTGCCATCTTCAAGCGCCCAGGAGATGTTGAACTTGCCCTTCTCGCGGATTTGCCGCAAGGTTTCGGCTTTCATGTCGTCAACGAGCGTCGCCTGATCCGGCAAATGCGTCTCCAGCATCGCCTGCATCATGGCGCTCCAGGACGTGCCGGCGGCGGTCATGCCTTCGGGAAGGTCGTAAAATTCCGCAAGCTGCCGGTTGCAAAAGAGCAGCTTGTCATCCTTCACCACATAGAACATCTGCGGCATTGCATGGACCGCGCGCACAAGCATCTCATGCTCGTCAATGTACGCGGCCAGCGCGTCGCGGTCGCCAAGGAGGCGGTCGATTTGTGCCTGCAATTGCTCAGTCATATCGCCAGCGTGTCCTTTAGGCGTTTCCTCGTGACAGTGCCTTGGGCTTTTTTTATCTGGCGGCTGTTTTTGGCCTCCGCCTGGGGAGAATTATGCTTATGAAATGCTTTACGCAGGGTAACCGCCGGGCGTTTTTACGCGAGATGCGCGCAAGGCTTGAAGGGCGGGGAGGGAGAACCTTAATAAAGTCTTGCCGCAGGGCCCCGGGCGCTGTCATTCATGGGTGAAATTCTCTCGCCTTGCAGGCAAAATGGCCCCTGAAGCGCCCCTCAAGGCCGCACTGAAGCTTAAGGATCAGACATGACCACTTACACCGCGCCGCTCAAAGACATGCAGTTTGTCCTCAATGAAGTCCTGCAGATTTCGAAATATTCGAACCTGCCGGGATTTGCAGACGCCTCAGAGGATGTCGTTTCGGCTATTCTGGAGGAAGGCGCGAAAATGGCGTCTAATGTGCTCCATCCGATTAATCATTCCGGCGACAAGGAAGGGTGCACCCGCCATGAAGACGGCTCGGTGACGACGCCCAAGGGTTTCAAGGAAGCCTATGAAATTTACAAGCAGGGCGGCTGGCAGGGACTCTCATTCGATCCGGAATATGGCGGGCAGGGACTGCCTTATATTCTTGCGGTGGCGGTCTCGGAGATGGTCTCGGCGGCGAACATGGCCTTTGGCATGTATCCGGGTCTCGCACGCGGCGCCGCGGACGCGATCCACGCCCATGGCACGGATGAACAAAAACAGAAATATCTGCCCAACATGATCGCCGGAGAATGGGGCGGCACCATGAACCTGACGGAGCCCCATTGCGGCACCGATCTCGGGCTTTTGAAATCGAAAGCCGTTCCGCAAGGCGACGGCAGCTACAAGATCTCTGGGCAGAAGATTTTTATCTCTGCCGGTGAGCACGATCTCACGGAGAATATTATTCACCTCGTGCTGGCGCGCATTGAGGGGGCGCCGGACGGCGTCAAAGGCATCTCGCTTTTCATCGTGCCGAAATTCATTGTGAATGAAGACGGCTCTCTCGGCGATCGCAACGGCGTCAGCTGCGGTTCTATTGAAGAGAAAATGGGCATTCACGCCAACTCGACATGCGTCCTGAATTATGACGACGCCACTGGCTGGCTGCTCGGAGAAGAAAATAAGGGCCTGCGCGCCATGTTTACGATGATGAACGAAGCGCGCCTTGGCGTCGGCCTGCAAGGCATGGCGATTTCCGAAGTCGCCTATCAAAACGGCGCTGCTTACGCCAAGGATCGCCTGCAAGGCCGTGCGCTGACCGGCGCTGCGGAGCCAGAAAAACCTGCCGATCCGATTATCGTACATCCCGATGTGCGCCGCATGCTGATGGATCACCGCGCCTTTACCGAGGGCGCGCGCGCCTGGATGTACTGGTCGGCGCTCTATGGCGATCTGCACACCAAAGCCGAGGATGAGGCGACCCGTCAAAAGGCGGATGATTATATGGGTCTGATGACGCCAATCCTGAAATCCTATCTCACTGAAAAAGGATATTGGCACGCGACCAATGCGCAGCAGGTTCTAGGCGGGCATGGCTATATTCAGGAATGGGGGATGGAGCAGTTTGTTCGCGATGCCCGCATCGCCATGATTTACGAAGGCGCGAACGGCATTCAGGCGCTTGATCTTGTGGGCCGCAAACTGATGAAGGATGGCGGGCGTGCGTGGCAGACGTTCTTCGCCGAAGTCGATGAATTTATCGCCGACAATCAGAGCAATGAAGAGCTGAAACCTTTCCTCGACGGGCTTGCGCTCGCCAAGGGCCGCGCCCTTGAAGCGACCCAGTGGATGGGCGCGAACGCCATGGCGAATTTCAACAATGCCGGCGCCTCGTCCATGGATTATCTTTGCCTCTTTGCGCTCACGGCGCTTTCATACGCCTGGGCGCAGTCGGCAAAGGCCGCGCTGGAGAAAAAAGATTCGGATGATGATTTTTACAAGAACAAACTCATCACCGGGAAATATTTCGTCGACCGGATCATTCCGGAGACAGCGTCACATCTCGACAAGGTGAAATCCGGCGCCGAAGCCATGATGGCGCTTCCCGCGGAGGCGTTTTAATCGCCGGGAATATACATACGTTACTGTTTGATCTGGGCGGGGTCGTGGTTGATTACCGCGGCCCCGAACGGCTTGCAGCTTTGTCGAATGGACGTATTTCGCTTGCTGATGCGCGTTCCGCCTTGTCGCAAACGCCGGCGCTTCATTCGTTCGAGCGTGGTGAGTTGACCCCGCTGGCTTTTGCGGAGCAGGCGGTTCGTCAATGGGAGCTCGATGTGAGTCCCGGTGACTTCATCGCCGATTTTGAAACCTGGCCCGAGCGATTGCTGCCGGGCGCCCGCGACGCGATTCAAACGCTTGAAGGAAAATACCGGCTCGCCTGTTTTTCCAATATCAACATCCCCCATTGGCGTCAGGCCGAGGCGCTGGGGCTGGCAAAGTTGTTTGAGAAAGTATTCCTTTCCCATGAGCTTGGCGCCCGCAAACCTGAACAACGCGCATATGATTTGGTCATTAAAGGGCTCGATGGGTCTCCAGACGGCGTCCTGTTTTTTGACGATGTTGCGGAGAACGTTGCGGCCGCGGGCGAGGCGGGCGTAAAAGCGCACCATGTGGATGCCGGGCGCGGTTTGTTGTGCGCCTTATCTGACGCCGGTGTAATGTAAATATCGCTATAGTGCCTTCATCTTGCGTTTAAACAGATGAGCAATTCGTCATCGCTGTGACGCTCTTTCTTAAGGCTGCGTTAACCGGCGAGGCGCATCACGAAACCCAAGCGGGGGGCGGTTTTGTTTCCGCCCGGCTGATGCATTTTCTTGTTATGAAAAAGATCAGAATGCGGACGGATCGCGCCTTTTTGGGCGTGATGCAAGGCCGTTATCTTTGTGCAAATGTAAGGAGAAAGTGATGCGTAAAGCCACCTATGATTTCGAAGTTCTGGACAGCGCCGGCAAGACAGTTCGCCGCTGCACGCAAGCGTGCCACAATATCGGCGCGCAGGAGCGGACGTTCGATTTATTGCGATCGACACCGGGAGCGGCCGCTGTTTTCGGTTTTGAGAAGCGCGGCCGGCACGTTCATTCCGCTTATCGCGAATAGGCCGCCCGAATAGGACGATTGTAGCACCTGCGTCTTCTGCGCTCTTGTTCTGTTGCTTTGGCCGGTCGCGATTGCCGACGCGCGCAAAATCTATAGGATGCGCCGCAATTTCGGACGCGGTTCGTCCGAAGCAATGGAAAAGGGGCGCCAAATGCGTTTAGCGATTGCGTTATTAATGGGAACGGCGATTCTCGCCGGGTGTGGAGAGAAGGCGGCTGTAAATGAGCCGGCTGCAGTTGAAACAGGGTCCGCGCCAAGCGCCGAGGACATAACCGCCGAAACCGAACGGCTTAACGAGTGGTTCGACGCAAAATTTGAAGAAGAGCTTGATTTCAGCCCGGTCCAGCGCACCTTTCTTGGCGACAAGAAGGACTACGACAAAGTCGACGACCTTTCCGAAGAAGCGCAGGACGCACAGCTCGAATGGCGCCGTCAGACTGTCGAAGAACTAAAAGCGAATTTCGACCGGGCGAAACTGACGCCCGAAGCGCAGACATCCTACGATGTCTGGATTTACCAATATGACCGCGCTGCGTCGGCCAGCAGATTCCGGCGTAATGAATATGTCTTCACTCAGATGCAGGGACCGCAAGCGTTCCTCGCGCAGTTCTTGATCGCCTTCCACAAGGTTGATGAGCCTTCCGATATGGAAGCCTACATTACGCGGATTGGCGGGGCGTCGCGCGCCTTGGGGCAATTGCTTGAGACGGCGAAGCTGAACGCCGAGGCGGGTTCGCGACCGCCGCTTTTTGCTTACGAAGGCGTGCTTGAACAGTCCCGCGCCCTCATCACCGGCGCTCCGTTCGAAGGCGAGGGTGATAGCCCCCTATGGGCGGACGCCAAGGCGAAAATCGCGGGTCTGCTTGACGCCGGCAAAATCGATCAGGCCAAAGCGGACGAATTGCAGGCCGCGGCGCGTCAGGCGCTCCTAGACTCCTGGGCCCCGGCCTATGAAGCGCTCATCGCATGGTTTGAAGAGGACAAGGCGAACGCCGATGAGACCGCCACCGGCGTCGGCAAAAACCCGAATGGCGCGGCCTACTACGCCGACCGCCTGGAAAATTCCACCACGACGAAAATGACGCCTGAGGAGGTTCACCAGCTCGGCCTGTCAGAAGTCGCGCGGATCAAAGGCGAGATGGAGGCGATCAAGGAACAGGTCGGTTTCGACGGCACGCTTCAGGAGTTTTTCGTCTTCGTGCGCGACGATCCTCAGTTTTATTATCCGAACACCGACGAAGGCCGGCAGGCTTATATCGACGCAGCGACCGAGCATCTCGATTTCATCGGTGAGAAACTGCCGGACTATTTCGGCATCCTGCCAAAAGCAGATCTTGTCGTGAAGCGCGTGGAGCCGTTCCGCGAACAGGACGGCGCCGCACAGCACTATTTCCCGGGCACGCCGGACGGGTCACGTCCGGGCGTTTACTACGCTCATCTTTCCGACATGAGCGCGATGCCGATCCCGCAGCTTGAAGTGATCGCCTATCATGAAGGCAATCCCGGTCATCACATGCAGATTTCGATC